>CAYNDU010000122.1:0-9861 GCA_964395615.1 uncultured Pirellulaceae bacterium
AGGAAATTCTCCCTATTTATGTCGCCCCTTTGTGCGACACTTATGTCGCCCCTTTACCGTCGCCCCCAACGGTCAGGACGCAGCGCCGCTCATCAGTTGGCCCATGGTTTCCACGAGCGATTGAACGGCGTCGACGCTACTTTGAAACGCGGCTTTCTCCGTCTCATTCAGATCCAATTCAATGATCCTTTCGACGCCTTCGCAGCCCAATACGGCTGGAACACCCACGTAATAACCGCCGACTCCGTATTCCTGATCGCAGTAGGCGGCGATCGGGAGCAGTCGTTTCCGGTCAAAGACAATTGCCTCGACCATTTGAGCGGTCGCGGCCGCCGGTGCGTAGTAGGCACTGCCCGTTTTCAGCAAGCCGACGATCTCTCCACCGCCCTTCCGGGTCCGCTGCACGATTTCTTCCAATCGATCCGGTGAAATCAGCTGGGTCACCGGCACGCCGCCAACCGTGGTGCAACTGGGTAGCGGAACCATCGTGTCTCCATGACCGCCCAGCAATAATGCACGAATGTCATCGACGCTCACCCCAAGTTCCGCCGCCAGAAACGCTCGATAACGAGCCGTATCCAGCACGCCCGCCTGGCCCATGACACGGTTCGCGGGGAATCCACTGACCTGATACGCCCGCTGGACCATGGCATCGAGGGGGTTACTGACCACGATGATGATGGCATCCGGGCAGTTGGCCACGATCTGTTCGGTGACGGAAGTCACAATTCGAGCGTTCGTGGCCAGCAGATCGTCGCGGCTCATGCCCGGCTTACGAGGGAGGCCGGCCGTGATGACCACTACATCGCTTTCGGCCGTATCTTCGTAGTCGGTCGTTCCGGTGATCTTCACGTCCGATCCGCAAATCGGCATCGCCTCGAGAAGGTCAAGGGCCTTTCCTTTCGGCATATCACCGGTTGCGGGGATGTCGAGCAGAACGATATCGCCCAGCCGCATGCTGGCGCACCAGTGAGCCGTCGTAGCTCCCACATTTCCCGCCCCCACGATGGTGATCTTTGCGCGTTTCACGACTACCTCCTCTGCGGTTATACGTCTCAACGGCTCCAAAATAACACGCTGCAGAATCACGAATATGTAATGCTGGGCGCTGAAGTCAAGTGGGGGTAACCGTTCGCGGCCTTGGCCGTGAACGGCGATCTGGTTCCTATACCTTGAAAAAACAAATCGCGGCCGAGCGACGGCCGTCGTCAGGTGCCCATTGGCCATCGGACGCAGCCTGACGATCGATCAACCGTCTTCCGTACGAGGGTCCGGGCGACGGGAGTCGAGCCGTTTTCGCAATTCCGTGGCGGCCAGCTTGTCGCGCCGCTGAACCATCCAAATGGTGGCCCAGATTGTGCCGAGCATGGCCAGGAAAACCACGCCCAGGATGACCCCCCACGGGCTCTCGCCGGATGCCGTGGAAAGGCCGGCCGGTCGTGGAGCAACGCCGATCAACATCGGGCTTAACTGCAACGGTTGCCCTCCGTGACGCGCAACGTAAGGGCTGGGATAGGCCCAGAGTTTGAAGAAACAGCCCTGCAAGTCGACGGCCTGATCGATGCGATCCCGGCCCACCTGCTGTCGCAGGAATTCCGGTAGTTGCCGCACGCAAAACGTCACCGGAAAACTGGTCTGGTAGGTCGGACCGCCGTCCGTTGAATCGGGCTGGCGAATTTGAATAACCTGGTCGCCCAAAGGAGCGAACACATCGAGCTGATAGTACTGGGTGAGGTTAAAGCGTTGTTGGAGTTTCCGCTCGCGTACGAGGACTTTCGTAATTCGACGCACGGATCCTCGAAGACGGAACCACCGGCCGTGGTGGTCACCCGGCGATTGGAGCACGGGTCCCCAATGCATCGTTTCGGACGGAATCGAGGCCGCTTGGGCCTGGGCCCGGGACATGGTCGCCAAGAGCTGATAGAAACTCTCCCGTTCCTCCGGCTCCAACGGTCGACGGTTGCGGGCACGCGGGTAATCGAAGAGCCCCACATCGAACCCCAACCGACCAAGGAATCGCTGGCCCGCATTCACGGGACACTCGGCGCGATCCGCATTCGGATACCATGCGATACGCCGCGCGGCCAGATGACCGTGGGCGCCGTCGGGCGTGCCGACGCCCGTCTTGAGAAAAATGGCCGAGACACCACACGGCTGGCCGACCGCGTCGGCTGCCAGCCAGGCTTGCGGCACGCCACGCGCAACGACGGTGACCCGAAAATCAGGATCTGAGAGAGTCAGGGTGACGTGATAGAATTCGCGAAAATCGAACAACTCCTGCTGCCGGACACTCAGACTCCGCCGTTCCACTCGCTCAATGCGGCCTCGGATGCGAAAGATGTCGCCGCGCGCACCGCCCGGATCCTCAAACGCGCGACGCAGTTCGGCTTGCGGCCGAGCCATCCGATCCAAGTCGTACCAGCTGATGTGTGGCATCCGATAAAGCAGTTTGATCACCGTTTCTTCGTCTTCCGAACCGAGTGCCTGCCCGTCGACCAGACGTGACCAGTCGCTGTCGGTGATGCCTAGCAACTCGAGCATTTGCTGCGGCCGAACAAACGGTTCGGCGAGAAACTCGGTCGCTCTCCGACGAGGACCCCAGGGAGGGGGCATCTGCGCGTCGAGCAGGTGACGACTCTCGGCCCGTGACGGCAGCTGAGAATCGGGACCCTGAGGCCGCGGATCCTCGGCGTCCGGTGGAGAATTCGGTTGGGCGAACGCGGGAAGGAGAATGAACCACCAGGCCGCAACGAGCAACGTGCGCAGTTGGTTTCCGTGCATGCGTCACCGGTCCCCTTGTTCCGGCGCGGTCGGTCCGGCCGCGTCGCCGCCGGCCAATTCACCGAGCGTCTGTTCGATGCCGGGGCGGACCACGGCCTGGTCAAAGTCCAACACGTCTGGAGGACTTCCCTTGAATGACCGGCGCGGGAGCACGCGTTGTCGGCTCGTTCGCCAGACCCAAACGGCGATGACCGTTCCCGTCAACGCCGTCATGATCACCATGGCCAGCCAACGAACCGGCGATATGGGGGGCGGCGATTTGCCGGTACGTGCCGACGACCCTTGCGACTCGGATTCCCATCGAGTGATTCTGCCGAGCACGAGTGGAGCCAGGTTCGGACCGCTTTGCGACGCGTAGACAAGTCGCTTGAAAAAGATCCCGTCAAACGTCGCCTGTACACGCATCGAAACGCCCTTCCCACCCGCGTTCCGTTCGGTGACTTGCGGGAAACCGGGCGGGAGTTGGCGACAATAGACAACCATGGGACTCGGTGCTCCGTCGGCCGGCCGAATCCAGAAGGCATAATAGCCGCTCAAGCCGAATGGATTCGAGGGCGAACGGATGTAGTAGGCCTCGAGGGCCATTCCCCGCACCGTTACCCATTTGCCACGATAATCGTCGGGTTGTGAAAAGAGCTCGACAAATGTTACCCGCCCGGACTCCTCTCCAACTCCCGGTTCGGGGCGTTCCGAGCGCGACTCGATCCGTTCCCATGTCCGGTACCAGGCATGGTATTCCGCCCCGCGCAGCACCGTGTTGTCCTCGACCCGCCCCATGGCATACGTGTCGAGTTGGGCTTGGACGGCCGTCAATTCGGCGCGCTGCGTCTCGGTCAAGCGTATCTCCTCGCTCACCTGCTGAAGCGCCTCGTGTTGAGTTCCCCAGATCACTTTCAATCGTTCCAGAACGGCCAGCCCCATTCGCCTCTGATCGGCGCTCAACGACCCGTCGTCCTGTGCCAACGTCAAAAAGGCCTCGTCAAGAAAGGTCGTCCAGGCATGGTCGAGCCGGCCAACGAGATCCGGCCAGGAGGCGCGCGATGTGCTGCCAAGCGCCTGATTTCGTCGTACCTGCCACAGGCCTGAGAACAAGCGGTCTCTCTGGTCGGTCCGCAAAGAAGACAAAACGCGATCCCAACCGGCTTTGAGTGCAGTGTCTAATGACTCCCACTCTTGACGATCGGTGCGATCGGTCCCACCGGCGATTGTCGTCAGTCCGCTCACAACAGGACCGGCCGGCTCCCACGGATCGGGAGACGAGGCGCTCGAGTTGGGGCGCGTATTGATTGGGCCGGCAAGCGACGAGTCTCCGTCCGTGCCATTCGGCGATCTGCCGCCGCCGGTCAGATGCCACATCCATTCCCAATTGGACGCTTTGCGGGCCTCGGTCATTAACATCAGTACCGCCATGAACATAAACACGAGGACCATGATGCGCCATTGAACGCGGCGCGAAAGGTAATTTGGGGGCCGGTTGGGAGACCCGTCACCCGTGCTCTTTCCGAAGATGTTCGTCTCGGCGGGGCGCCGGAATTGGACCATGATCGCTCCTCGGCCGCGACCGTCCGAGCCATTCCGGGCAGAGCGGAAGGGCCCATTGGGTGGTCGGGTTGCTCTACGCCCCCATAAACGGTTAGTTGGATCAAAGGGCGTTTGTTGGTAATTTTAATAGATACATCGTCGAGCGCGGGCCCTTTCGCTGGTTGGATTTCGGACCCGGGCCGACGAAAAGAGGCGGAACTCCTTTCTCTATCGTCATTTTCGATGATTGGTCGACGAGCGATTTAGGCGACTTTTTCTGCTCGTCCCGTGGCCCTTTTCGAGAATCATCTGCAGATGTGGCTTGGCCGAGTTGGCAGTACGGCTCCTCGACCGGAATTCTCTTGGGGTGGGCGGTAGTGAAAATGGGGTAGGTTTCAGGGTTGGCGTGCGATGAGCGGCGCGAGACGTGGCGAGAACTTTTGAGCAGAGACTCATGGAAATTCGAGTAATGGGGATGGATGTGAAACCTACCCGGCCGACCCGCATCGTGGCTGACGGGGGCCGTTCATCCGGTCACGGATCCGAATCCGCCGGCCTGCGGCCGAAATCCGCCGGCCTGCGGCGGATGTCCGCCTGTCTGCGGGCCGGTTGGATTCTGATTGGCGTTGTTGTCATCGCGGGTCGGTCGTTGTGCGCCGAGGAGCCGTGCAAGGCATTTCTGGACGCCCTTCGACAGGCCGGTTATTACGAATCGGCGGTCGCGTATCTCGATCAGATGCGTAGCAGCCCGTCGGCACCGGCCGATTTTCGCACACAGCTGGATTACCATCGCGGCTTGACACTGGGTCAGGCAGCGGTGGTTGAGCGTGACACGAAGGAGCAGGAACGGTTGCTCAATGCGTCGCGGGACGCGCTTCAATCGTTTTTGCAGCAGCATGCCGATCATCCGCGCGCCCCCTTTGCTCGGCGCCGCATTGGGATGCTGCTGGTCACATGGGCCGATGTCAAAGTTCGTCGAGCTCGACGAACGAGCGATCCCGGTCAGTTAAAGGAGGCCGCTCGTCTTTACGATCAAGGGGCCGAGATCTTCCAAACGGCTCAGAAAGAGCTGAAACAGGAACTCGCGACGACGCGTAAGGACCTTGACCCGATGGCGGACAAGGCGTTGATTGAGCGTCGCGACGCGGCCCGGCAGGATTACCTGGACGCTCAACTTCAGCTGGGCCAGATCTTGGAGGGCAAGGCCGACACGGTTACCGAGGGCTCTGCGGAGCAGAAGAAACTATTGGCCGACGCGGCGAACCAGTATGAAACGGTGTTCACCAAATATGGCAACATGTTTGTGGGCATACGGAGCCGCATGTATCAGGCCCGATCGCTCATCAAGTCGGGCGAGCGAGGCAAGGCGCTGGTCATACTTAAAGACGACGTGTTGGCGAGCGGATCCGGTGACAATCGGCCGCTGGTTCGGGCCTTGAAGACGCAGGCCTTGTTGTTGGCCATGGACTGCTGGTTGGCAGCCGAGGGCGATGCGGAAAAACGGCGTGGCCGGTTAGTCGAGGCGATTCAGGTCGGCACCGGCTGGCTGAATCAGGCCGCGGCAAACGAGGAGGCTGAAGCCGACTGGGTGGAATTGCGGCTGGTTGTCGCGCGGGCCGAGTTGGAATATGCGGGCATGGTCAAGGCCCGCAATCCGCGTGACAAGCGGATTGGGGAAGCTCACGATGCGGCGCGCAAATTGGCCCGGGCTGCGATGCGGTTTCCCGGTCCCCATCGTGAGGCAGCGCGGGAGTTGTTAACCAGCATCCCGGGATCGGTCGTCGTCACGCGGCAAGAGAAGAAGCCTCCTCCAAAGGACTTCACCGAAGCCAATCAACGCGGTCAGGAAGCTCTGCAGACCATGCAGGAAGCCGAGATTATTCTCTCGACCGTCCCTGAACGAATGGAGAAGGAGACGAGTCCCGAGGTCAAGGCGGAGCTCACGAAGGCGCTCGACGAGGCAAAGGCTTCCGTCGCCGAGTCTCGGCAGTTGGCGGGCGAGGCCTTTGAGCTCGCGATGTCGATGGTCGATAGTGAAACGCCGGTCGAAGAGCTGACCTCCGTACAGTACTTCCTGACCTACCTCTACTTTGCCGATCAGCGGTACTTCGAAGCGGCCGTGATGGGCGAGTTCCTGGCACGTCGACACCCGGACGCCCCGAAAGCGTCCGATGGCGCTCAGCTTGCGATGGTGGCCTACCTGAGGCTCTACCAGGAAAACTCGGGGGATGACCGACAATTCGAAATCGAACATCTTGGGGCAACGGCCAACTACATCGTCGACACGTGGCCGGACAAGCCGGCGGCAGTCGAAGCCATTAATACGCTGATTCCGTTGCTCCTTCAGAAAAACCAATTGGACGAGGCCCAATCGTACGTCGCCAAGATCCCCGCCGATTCGGCCGAGCGAGGCCTGGCAGAAATGCGCATCGGCCAGGCACTCTGGTACGACTACCAGGTCGGGCGCAATGAGATGCTCGAGTGGGAAGCCGAGCGTGAGCCACCAGGCACCAATGCGGCCGATTGGGACGCGAAGATCAAGGGGCGCTCGACAGAGCTCACCAAACTCCGAGAACAGACGCGACAATTGTTGCAGACGGGACTCGAGCGCATCCGAACATCCGATACGGTAGACGTCGCAACGCCCGGGGCCTTGCTGACACTCTGCCAGATCATGATCGATGATGATGGCGCTCCCGAGGCATTGAAACTGCTGGATGACGAGAAACTCGGCCCGCTGCATTTGTTGCAGAAAGGCGACAAGCTTCTGGCCGATCCGAAGATTCGTGAACGTACGCTGCGCGTCGCATTGGCCGCAATGGTCAGCACGCTGCCGAAGACCAAGGCGAGCGATCAGCGGGCAGGCTTGCTGGAGCGGGCCCGTACGACCATGGCCACACTGAGGGAGGAAGTTGGGGATAGCCCCGAGGGGAAACAACGCCTGGTCGCGGTCTTCTTCAGCCTGGCCAGTGGACTCAAACGCCAATTGGAATTGCTCGATGAACCCGCCGATCGCCGAGTCTTGTCGGCCGGATTTGACGCGTTCCTTCGACAGGTTCAAGAGCAGGCTCAGGACGCTCAGTTATTGAATTGGGTCGCCGATTCCTACGTCAATCTGGGAAATGGAGTGAGTGGCGACAAGGCTGACGGCGACCTCTCGTCGAGCTACTACCAGCAGGCGGTCGTCACGTACGATAGCCTGATCGATCGTGCAAAGCAGTTTGAGCTCACGAAACAGCAGACGGCCGAGTTGCAAGTCCGCAAGGCGCTGGCCCTGCGTCAGGCGGGGCAGTTCGAGCCGGCTATGAAGCTGTTCGTAAGCGTGCTGTATGCCGACAACCAGAAGCTGGCCCCACAATTGGAAGCCGCACGGACGTACCAGGCCTGGGCCGCCCAACCTCAGCAGGCTCGGCGCTATCTCTATGCAGTCAACGGCGCGTACCCCGACAAGAAGACGAAGAAGAACGTCATTTGGGGCTGGAGCCGTATCGCTCGCGTCACCCAGCGCTACAAGCAGTATCGCGACCTGTTCCACGAGGCCCGATATAACATGGCGCTCTGTCATTACAGCTATGCCATGCGACAGAAAACGCCCAGTGATCGAGAAAAGTACCTGAATACGGCTCGGGCGGATATTGTCTATACCCAGAAGCTGTACCCCACATTGGGAGGCGACTCGTCCCGAACCAAATACGACGCACTAATGAGACGAATCCAACGCGCGCTCAAGCAGCGGGAAACCGGTCTGGGCAAGTCGTGACCTCGGCGCCGGGCCGAATTCGAAGAGGACGGTTGCCCATGGGACCGTTTCTTCGGTGCTTTCTGCGAAATTACGGAGAAAACGATGAACGTGAGAGTCCTTCGGTACGGGTCCGATCTTTCTTGGCCCGCCTGTCTCCTCATTTTGGCAACCGCCCACCCTGGCCTGGCCCAACAGCCGGACTCGGTCGTCGGCCAACGTGGCACGCCCACGTTCGGCACGGTCGTCGATACGAGCTCGACGATGGTGACTGTTGATACAACGGCCGGCAAACGCCAGTTTCCGGTCAACGAGATTCAGAAAGTGACGTTCGGTGGCGAGCCGAGGGAGCTTCGCAATGCGCGCGATGCCATCGCTCGTGGGCAATTCGAAAGCTCCCGATCGGACTTGGAGAAGATTGCCCCGTCGAGCGTTTCACGTGACCTTATCCGCCAGGATATCGCTTTCTTGAAGGGGCTGTGTGACGCCCGAATGGCTCTGGCCGGAGGTGGAGACAAGAGCGCTGCCGTCCGGGAACTGCTGGCCTTTTCCAAGGAGGCGCCGACCAGTTACCACTATTTCCAGACCGTCGAATTGCTGGGGGACCTGGCGATCGCCCTGGCCAGTTTCGACAACGGTATCAAGTACTATGGAAAACTCGAGGAGGCTCCATGGCCGGATTACAAGTTGCGGGCAACCGTCTTGCAGGCCCAAGCCATGGTCTCGAGCGAGAAATATTCTGAGGCGTTGAAGAAATACGCCGCCGTACTCGATTCAACCGTTGATGATTCGCGAGCTCGCGCTCAGAAGCGCCTGGCCACGATCGGACAGGCCATTTGCCTCGCAAATATGGAGAAGGCCGAACAGGGAATCAAGATGGTGCAGCAGGTGATCGCCGAGAATGACTCACAGAGTAACCCCGAATTGTTCGCCCGCGCTTACAACGCGCTTGGCGCGTGCTATCTCAAGTCGGGAAAACCGCAAGATGCTCTCCTGGCCTACCTTCATGTCGATCTGATGTTTAACCAACTTCCTGATGCGCATGCGGAAGCGCTTTTCCATTTGAGCAGCCTGTGGCGGACGGTCAAAAAATCGGAACGGGCATTGCGAGCCCGAAGCCTGCTTGAAAGTCGTTACTCGGGGAGCGTCTGGGCGGACCGAAAGTAGGGGTTATAACGCCTGGATCGTGGGCCGGTCACCCAACGAGTGTGCTTCCCTGGTTTACGCCGCACGTTCTCGGTTTAGAATAGGCACTTGGGTAGTTCTTTGTGGTTATGCGTCGAGAAGCCGAGAGGAGCGATGTTGCGGAGCATGCTCGACATGATGTATCCGCCGCTTATCTACCGATCACGGTTCAATCCAGCTGAAAACCCAATCGCTTCACCGTCGTTCAATGCCGATCCGTCGCCGAGGCCGCCTGGCCCGTTTGCGTGGTATTGCTCCAGAACGGTTGAGACGGATGGCGGCATTTTAAGAGAGACCGCGACGCACCCCTGATTGGGGTCTAAGCGGCGACTGGCAGAACAGGTATTTCATGACGCGGGAGACAGTTATGAGGCGAAGGTCCGTATTCCGACGGCACGGCAGAACGGCCGCGTGGTCGCTGCTGGTGATTCTCGTGGCGACGGCCGTAGTCGTCTCCAACGCTGCCACTCACAAGGTGGTTTTTGCCCAGGCTGAAAAGGCAGCCGACGATGGACCTCCGGCCGACGAAGGTGCCGGCGACGGCGCGCCGGCCGACGAAGGTGCACTCGATGAAGGTCCCGCCGACGCAGGCGGAGCTGACGGTGCTGCGGGTAACGGCGCTGCGGGTAACGGCG
>CAYNDU010000122.1:9961-11799 GCA_964395615.1 uncultured Pirellulaceae bacterium
GCCGACGCAGGCGGAGCTGACGGTGCTGCGGGTAACGGCGCTGCGGGTAACGGCGGTGGCGCAGGCGGCGGTGGGGGCCAGCAGAATCCTGAACAGCCGCCCAAACGAAGTTACCTGCAGATCGCCGGAAAAGCGCTCGGGTGGCAATACTCGCTGATCTTCCTTGGACTCTCCTTTACGCTTGTCGCCCTACTCGTCATGAACTTGCTGACGGCCCGACGCGAAAATGTCTGTCCGTCCCTGCTGGTCGACGATTTCGAGGCCAAGTTGGAGGATAAACAATACCAGGAAGCGTACGATCTGGCGAAGAACGACGAGTCGTTCCTGGGCCTCGTCCTGTCGGCCGGCTTGTTAAAGCTCTCGAGCGGATATTCTCAGGCCATTGAGGCGATGCAGGAGGTGGGCGAAGAGGAGAACATGAAGCTGGATCACCGACTCAGCTATATGGCATTGATCGGTACGATTAGTCCGATGGTGGGACTGTTCGGCACGGTACAAGGGATGATCTCGTCGTTCCGTGTTATTGCCGAAAGTACCGGAACACCGCCGCCCGCCAAGTTGGCCGATGGCATCTCAACCGCACTGTTTACAACGCTCGTCGGACTCGGAATCGCCATTCCGGCGATTGCGTTCTATAACATTCTGAAAAATCGAATCGCTCGACTTGTCTTGGAAGTCGGCATTGTCAGCGAGCGGCTGATGGGCCGCTTCGAAGATGTTGGCCCGCGCAAGAAAGAGTCCTGAACCGAGCATTGCCATGCGACTTCGCAATCGAGCTGAAAGTGAGATCCTGGAAGGCGATCTGACTCCAATGATCGATATGACCTTCCAGTTAATCGCCTTTTTTATGGTCCTGATCAACTTCTCTCAGACCGAACAGGACCAGCGAGTGACCCTGCCCGACAGTACACTGGCCAAGCCGCCGGACCGACCGGTGGAATACCCGATCACGATCCATCTCACCAGGGATGGCCAGTTGATCTACGGGGGCCAGCGTTTGGCGAGCTTGAGGCAGCTGCGACCTTACCTGGCAAACGAACGAGCTCTGCTTGCCGGCCAGGATCGGCCGATTGGATCCGCGACGGTCATCATTCGCGCGGATCGGCGCGCGAAGGCAGGTGTCGTGCAGAAACTGATTCAGACCTGTCAGGAGGAGCAGTTCGAGAAATTCGCTCTGAGAGCAAAAGAGGAAATCAGCCCTTAGAGTTTTTGGGGATCGACAGAAATTTTCGTTGCGCGATGCGCCTCGGTTGGAGGCTGGCACCGAAAACGGGCTTAAAGGTCCGGCAAACGGCGTCGGCTCGCATGAGGAACCATTCATGAAAATTCGACATTCCGGTGTCCGCAAGGAATCGGTCGAACTGCAGATGACACCGATGATCGACATCGTGTTTCAGCTGTTGGTGTTCTTTATCATGTCGTTCAAGATCGTTGCCCAGGAGGGCGATTTTAACATCAAGATGCCGTTGGCGACCAAGCAACAGGGACTTCCCGACGACAGCCCCGTCCTTCCCATGAGTATCCAAATGCGCGCCGGTCCCGACGGCCGATTGGTAGGCAGTGGGGGGATTATTGTTAATGGTGAGCTGCCGTTTGACACCATTGATGAGCTTCACAACTATATTATCGGCGTCGTTGGCAGCGACGTACCCGATGTTCGGAACGACGCAGAAGTCGAACTCGACTGCGACTATGATCTGCAGTACGACTACGTCGTCCGAGCCATCACGGCCGTGTCCGGCTATGTCGATAACTCGACCGGCCAGGTGGTGAAACTGGTCGAGAAAATCAAGTTCACGCCACCCAAAGAACCGCCGCCCGCGGAATAGCGGTCCGGC
>CAYNDU010000123.1:0-11713 GCA_964395615.1 uncultured Pirellulaceae bacterium
TCCTATTGACATTTTTCGTTCAGCTTTTGCCCTGCAAAAGCTGAACTGCTCCCCCGCTGATCGGGTGCGAGCGTTTGCGTTTGACGCGAGTCGGAACGCCTTCTATAATCCGGCGACTTCTATAATCCGGCGGCAAGTGCGTCGTCCCGATTGGCCATGAGCTCGATTTACCACCGTCAAAGGGCGGTTCATTCATGCGGAATCGACTCGTTAAAACCACGCTCAGTCATCTTATGTCGGTCCTGGTGCTGGCTTGGGGGACGACTTCGCCCGGTGTCGCTCATTGCCACGCGGGCGGCCGTGATGCGGCTCATCGGCATGATCACGCACAGTCTCCGGACCATGACGGGCCGAACGAACCGGCCGAAGCCGACCACCGGCGTCCAGACGGCGACCATCACTCAGACGGCGACCATGCTGACGGCGATCATGCTCACGGCGATCATGGGAATTCATCGCGCCGCGCCTCTGCGAGTGCGTTGATCGATTCCGTGACCCATTTCCACGTCTGCTGGCTCGGCATGGAGTTTTCGATTCCGATGTCGGGTGAACCTGACGAAAGGGAAGACAAGGGAGGTTCGGCACGAGCGGCCGTCGCCTCGGCGATGCATGAAACTCTGATCGTTGCTCCCGCTCGCTCGCCGGTCACGCCGGTTTTCCTGGCGGACGCTTGCGTGGGGAATTCGGTTACGGTTTCGCCGGGCCGTCGCATCATGCGCCCGTTCGTGATTACATCGGCCCCTCTTTGCGACTCGGCTCGGTTCGAGCGGACCGGTGTCTTGCGCATTTGATGCGCCTTCTTGAGGGCATCCGCTAATGCCTGGTGATTTGCGGTCGCGTGCATGATGATGCACGGCCGTTCCTGCCACCTCGCGATGGGTTCGTCGTGATCAGGCTGATTCGTTTCCACGTTCTTGCATCGATTTCACGTTAGGAGCAAAAGATGAACGTCCGTTTATCTCTCGCAGCACGGCTTACGGGTTTCGCGTTGTTTCTGGGTATTGTGACCGGATGTCTAGTGACTGGATGTAGTCAACAGGACGAGAACGATGAAGGTGCTGCCGGCAAAGACGGCGCGACGGGCGGTCAAATGGTCGGTGACGCCGACCCGGCCGAACCGGTGAATCCTCACGACGTCCCGATCACTAGCGAGCAAGAGCAGCAGCTGCGGGCGGAAACGGCGAAGTTTTCGGATGCGGTTGCCAAGGTAAAGGAGCTACGAGACACGGTCAAGAAGGAAACTCTGGGTGGTATTCCGACAGATCCCTTCGACGCCCACCAGGCGTTGGACAAGGCCGATATGGTTGTCCAGTGGCTACCTCGGATCGCCCGTGACTCGGGAGTGGCCAAAGAGCATTGGGAGACCGTCACCACGGCCGCTAACGAACTTCGAGAGCTGTTCGACCAGGTGCACCTCAACATTGATAACAAGGTGGATCCGGATTTTTCGTCGGTCGAGAAGAAGATGGCGGACCAATTGACCGGCCTGGAAGCCATCACCAATTAGCCTGGACACGGCCGGCCAATGGGATTGCCGTTTTGGCCGCCAAGCGACCGGAGACTAGCGATGCTCGTACGATACTCGACATCATTGAGGCGACTCTTCACCGCCGTCGTCTGCCTGGCGATCGTGCAAAGCATGGGAACCCTCATCGCGCACGAAAACCACGCTCCATTGCCGACCAAGGGCGTGACCGTCGCGGGTAATAATGTACTGCTTTCCGTAAAGGCCCGGAAGGCGCTCGGCCTGACCACCGAGAAAGTCTCGCTGGAGGACGTCCACCAAACGGTCGAGGTCAATGCCTGGACCGAATTGCCGTGGAGGCAGCAGGCGATGATCACGTCACTCGTATCCGGAAAAATCGACCAGGTGCTCGTGCCGCCCGGTGGAGAGGTCGTTGCCGGTCAGGAGTTGGCTCGAGTCGCCAGCATGGAGTTGGAAGCGATCCAGCTCACCATGCTACAGGCCGCGAGTGAAGTACACCTGGCGAAGCGGCTCGTCGAACAGCGACGAGTCTTGGATGCGGGGGGAGTCATCGCGGGAAAGAGTGTTCTGGAGGCCGAAACGAATCTGTCTCAGAAGATCGCCGAATTGCGGGTTGCCGAAGAGAAGATCCGAGCTCTCGGGATTGACGACGATACGGTGAAGCGAATTCGTGCCAACGGACAACCTCTACGGTTCGTCTCTATTGTCAGTCCGATCGATGGCGTTGTCACGCACGCCGATGTTCGCGTGGGGCAGGTTGTCAGTCCGACGGATCATCTGTACCACGTGGTAAATTCGTCGCAGCTGTGGATCGTGGGTGAAGTGCTGGAATCGGACGTACGTCACCTGAAAAAGGGCCAGAAAGTGACCGCCAGGTTCACGGCCTACCCGGACAGGCAATTCGATGGAGTTGTGGACCACGTGCAATTGAAAATGGACCGCCGTCGACGCACGCAGCGAGTCTATGTCGCTGTCGGAAACGAGGAAGGGCTGTTGCGCCCCGGCATGTTCGGTCGCGTTTCCATTGTCGTTCGAATTGCGGAGAAGGCCATCGTGATCCCGGCCGACGCGATCATCAAGAGCCGCTCGGCCAGGTACGTTCTGGTCGAGCGAAGGGAGGGCAAATACGAAAATCGCCTCCTTTCGCTCGGCCTGGTGGACGGCGAGCGGGCTGAAGTCCTCGAAGGCGTCTTTCCCGGGGACAAGGTCGTCGTCACCGGTGCCTATCTGCTCGCTTCGTTACTCGGTAATGAACACAAGGCTCGCTTGTCCGCGTCAAGGGAACGGAAAGAACGGAAAGTTGACGCAGGTCACCGGTTGCTTACGCTTGCCGACGCGACCGTGGAGTTGCCGACCGTTGGGAAGGCGTTTGCGGGACCCCGTATCGAGGGCCGCGTGCGTCGGGTTCTTGTTGAGCCCAGTCAACACGTGCAAAAAGGCCAGGTGCTGGCCGAAGTCGATTGCCTTACATTACGAAACGTCCAGCTTGACCTGCTGCAATCGTGCTCTCGCCTGCGTTTGACTGAAAAATCGCTGGCTCGGATCGAAGGGCTCAGCGACCGCAGTATCACGCCTCGTCGACGTATCTGGGAACTGCAGAACGACCGCGAGACGCTGACGCACCAGATCGCAAGTCTCAGGCGCAAACTTGCGTTCTTCGGAGTGGCCGAAGAGCACATCTCGTCGCTCGAGCAGATTGACCTTACGAGTGAGGACGCCGACGTCAGGTTGCTTGCCACGATCCCGATTCGCGCCCCGGCATCCGGTTGGATCGCCGGCTTCAACGTAGTCCTCGGTCAAGTTGTGCATCCGGAAGACCAGTTATTTGAAATCCACGACCTGTCCAGTATCTGGGCGAAGGGATACGTCTTCGAGGAATTCGCCGGGCAAATTTCTGTCGGGCAACGAGCTCAAGTCACATTTTCGGCCTTCCCACAGCTGGAAGCGAATGGTGAAGTTATTCGTATTGCGCCATCGATCGATGCAGATGAACACGTCCTTCCCGTGTGGGTCGTGGTGGGTAATCCGGACCGTCTACTCAAAGAGGGGATGCTCGCTCGAATCGCGGTCCTCGCCAAACTCGACGATCATTCGAACGAGCCCGCCGCTAACCTGCATACGATCAAACGAAGACGCTAAGGAACTGCCGCTTGTCGCAGTCGAGTGCTCATGCTTAACCACATCATTGCTTTCTGTCTGAGAAACCGGTTGGTGGTCGTTGCGGTCACTTTGGTGCTGCTGATCTATGGCGGCAGGGAAGCGACCAGGCTCCCAATCGACGTGTTTCCCAATCTGAATCGTCCAACGGTCACGATAATGACGGAGGCTCACGGCCTGGCTCCCGAGGAAGTCGAAGTGCTCGTCTCCTTCCCTATCGAGTCGGCAATGAATGGAGCCAGTGGCGTGCGTCGCGTCCGGTCGGCATCGGGCATTGGGCTTTCGATCGTCTGGGTGGAATTCGACTGGGGAACGGACGTCTATGTCGACCGGCAGGTGGTCTCAGAAAAGCTACAACTGGTCCGCGAACGGATGCCCGAAGAGGCTCGTCCGGTGATGGCACCCATCACTTCCATCATGGGCGAAATCATGCTGGTGGGCATGCAGGCGACCGGTGACACGTCGCCGATGGAAGTGCGGACCATTGCGGATTGGGAAGTGCGCCGGCGACTGTTGGCCGTGACCGGAGTGTCGCAGGTCACGGTCATGGGTGGCGAGATGAAGCAGTACCAGGTTCTCACGTCGCCCGAAAAACTGTCTCGGCACGATGTAACGCTCGACGAATTGACGCGCGCCGTCGAGAAGTCGAACATCGTAACCGGTGGCGGATTTCTGCTGAGCAAGAACGAGGAGGCCCTGATTCGTATCGTCGGCCGGGCCAATACGTTGGACGATATACGCGAAACGATCGTCAGGCCCGGTGATCCCGTCCCCATCACGGTGCGTCAGGTGGCGGACGTCCGATACGCCGGACCTGTGAAACGCGGCGACGGCAGCATTGGCGGAAGCCAGGCCGTGATGCTCTCCATCCAGAAGCAACCGGGCGCCGATACACTTGCGCTCACGAAAAACATCTTTGGAGTCCTCGAGGACATCCAATCCCGACTGCCGGGCGATGTGACGATTGAAACGAACAGTTTCAAGCAGGCTGATTTCATCACGGCGGCCGTCAATAACGTCCGAGACGCAATTCGTGACGGGGTAATCTGGGTCATCGTCGTCCTGTTTGTTTTCTTGTGGAATCTGCGCACGAGCATCATCACGCTTACTGCCATTCCTCTATCGATCATCCTGACAGCTCTGATCTTCAGTTTTTTCGGAATCTCCATCAACACAATGACGCTTGGCGGTCTGGCCGTGGCCATTGGCGAGTTAGTGGACGACTCGATCGTGGACATCGAGAACATATTCAGGCGGCTGAAAGAGAATCGGCTGAAGGCAAACCCCGATCATCCCATTCGCGTGATCTACCTGGCCTCCTGTGAGGTCCGCAACAGCATCGTGTACGCCACGTTGATCGTCGTTCTGGTCGTCTTCCCGCTCTTCTCGCTTGCGGGGCTGGAAGGCCGTATGTTCGCGCCCATGGGTCTGGCCTATCTCACTACACTGCTGGCCTCACTCGTCGTGTCACTCACCGTGACGCCGATCATGGCTTCGTACTTATTGCCCCGTGCAAGGATTCTTCAACGGAAAGGTGATCCGCTTCTGCTCAGATCGCTCAAGTGGATTGATCTTCGTCTGTTGAGATTCACGCTGCGACACAGCAAGGCGGTCCTTGCCACCGTATCGATTCTGGCCGTGCTATCAGTAACCGCGATCCTCTGGATGGGAGGCGAGTTTCTTCCGAAGTTCAATGAGGGCACGCTGACGATCAGCGTGATTGCTCCGCCTGGTGTCAGCATGGAGGAGTCTAACCGCATCGCGGGCACGATCGAAGACATGCTCTTGGAGATCCCGGAAGTCGTACATGTATCCCGACGCACCGGGCGGGCGGAATTGGATGAGCACGCCGAGAATGTCAACTTCTCCGAAGTCGATGTCGGGTTGATCCAGCCGGAAAGGCCCAAACCGGGTTTCCATCACGAGATACTCAGGGCCATCCCGGGCCTTCATCGATTTGGGGTCGACAAGGTCGGCCGAACGCGAGATGAGGTCATGGCCGAGATTCGTGATATCGTGGTCGAGGTCCCCGGTGTGAAGGTCAATATTGGTCAGCCGATTTCACATCGCCTCGACCACATGATGTCCGGTATTCGAGCCCAGATCGCCGTGAAGCTCTATGGCCCCGACATTGAAGAGCTTCGTGACCGTGCCCAGGACATCGCTGAAATGATGGCCGACGTTCGAGGTGTCGCCGATCTCCAGATTGAACCGCAGGTTGATATTCCACAGATCCGTGTAACGATCCGCCGACGTGAAGCGGCCAGGTATGGGCTGTCGCCCGCCGATGTGGCCGGGGCCCTGGAAACGGCCTTGCAGGGTCGAACGGTCTCTCAGGTTCTGGAAGGACAGAAGACGTTCGACCTGGTCGTCTGGTTCGACAAACAGGCTCGTAATGATCTGGACGCGATTCGCGCCACGCTGATAAGCACGCCGGACGGATCTCGCGTTGCTTTGGGGACCGTGGCCGAAGTGCTCGAAACCAAGGGCCCGAATACGATCAATCGTGAAAAAGTCAAACGCCGTATCGTCGTGCAGTGCAATGCGGTTGACCGAGACCTCGTGAGCGTCGTGCTCGACATTCAGGCGTCGGCCGAGGAGACCATTAAGCCGATTCTCAAGGAAGGATACTTTATCGAATACGGTGGTCAGTTTGAGGCCCAGAGAGAGGCAAATCGTCGACTCGCATTTCTCGCTTGCTTCGCGATCGCCGGAATATTCCTGCTCCTCTTTCAATGCCTTAGATCCTGGCGTGCAGCGCTACAGGTAATGGTCAATATTCCCTTGGCCGCCATCGGGTCCGTCATCGCCCTGATGGTCGTCAACCGACCCGACGCCGATGCCATTGCAGCGGCGACCTGGCTGGAGCTGCCGAGCTTATGGCTGGCCGCTTCAACGTTGTCGGTCGCCCACTGGGTCGGGTTCATAACGCTCATCGGCATCGTTAGCCGCAACGGCATCATGATGATCTCGCACTATATTCATCTCATGAAATACGAAGGAGAAGAATTCGGTCGAAAGATGATCATCCGAGGCAGTCTGGAGCGGCTCGCGCCCGTCCTGATGACCGCCCTGACAACGACGATCGGTCTCGTGCCCCTGGCACTCGGCGCCGGGCAAACGGGCAAGGAGATCCTTCACCCTCTGGCGATTGTCGTCATCGGCGGTATGCTCAGCTCAACGATCCTGGATCAAGTGGTCACTCCCGCACTGTTCTATCAACTCGGCAGAAACATCGATTCGCATGCCGATGATCGCGAACACGACGAATGGGATGAACTGCAGGCACCCTCTTCTCTGCCAGGGTCGGACGAGCAGAGGGTCACGGAGGCCGAGGACGAAGCGTAAGAGGACCGGAGGATGATCTTCAGGGCCCATGATTTCGTTACGCTCGCGCGCATCATCGGGCGGTATACCCGGTGCGCTGCAGGAGCGCCGGCGGCCGGCGCTCCTCAATCAGTCCGTAACCGGGATCACGGTATCCTTCCGGTCACCCGTCGACGTTATCGCCCGGTTCGGACAGCGAGACGATTCGCACTGCCGGGTCCGCCGGCAACGTGGCGAATTCACTTGAGTTCCGTTACCTGCGTATTTCGATTCGGAACCAGTTTTTGACACGGATACCCGTCCACGGCGACGCCTCGCTTACGCAGGCTCTGTGCCAGCTCGAACTTAAATGCCTCGGGTGCCACGCGAAAACCATGCTTGAGTGCAGCCAGCGATTCGGCGCCCGGAATTCGCTGCAGGACCATCCGAGCGTCACCCCGAAGGAGCTCGTCTTTCAACAGCTGAGCGATGGCCGGCACCGACTGACCGTCGTCCAGATCGGAGAGCATCCAGAGCACTTCGCGCCGGACTTCGACGGAATGTCGAGCGCTGAGAAGAGCCGCCAAACGCCGGCAAGCGTCGGTCTTGCCCTCGGCACCGGGCGCTCCGACCGTGTGCGTGATCTTCCACATGGCCCGCTTGGCGGCTCGCGAGACTTCCAGTGATCCGGTCGCCATGACGCGAGCCAGAGAATCGAACGCCGCGGGCCCCGCCTTTCCGGCGCCGAGCCACGCTTTGGTCCGCGTATCGGGCTGGTCACTCTCGATTGCCGCCACCAGTTCTCGTGTTGCGTTGTTATCGATCATGTCAATGTCTCTCTTCTGCAATTAGATGTTATCGCCGTTGTTCGATGGTTCGGTCGAATCGTCGCCCGGTCCGCCTCTCTTGATCGGCCGGGTGTCGATCGTCCGGCTTCGGTCGGTTACAGGTGGTACGGGTGGCGCTGAGGTCTGCTCATGAGTCGAGCGGCTTCCGGGTCGCCGATGACCGTCTGGTTCTCCTGGTCCCATTGCAGTTTGCGGCCTAGCAGGTAGGAGAGATTTCCCAGGATACAGAGATTGGCCACTCCTGCACCTGCATTGATATTCATGATCGTCTCCCGGCCCTTCTTGATGCCGGCGAACCAGTCTTGCATGTGACCCGGACTCTTATAGACGTCCTGGAATCCGGCCGGCGGCTTCCATCGACGCGCTTTACGCTCGGCCCACGTTCCTCCGTCACCACCCCAATGGACGAATGTCGTGTTGGCCCCATAGTAAGTCGCCCCGTAACCGGGTCGGCTGATCTTCCGGATGTCGCTGTTCAGTTCCTCCGGTGTGCGCTTTTCGGCAGGGACGGCACAATGATCATTTTGCTCCCAAATCAGCGTCCAGTCGGGATCCTTGAACTCGTAAGTGACGTGCATGTCCACGGCTGAATCCCAGACACCCTGCGGCGGCGGAGTACCCGTGGCTTCGACCGTGACCGGTCCACGACCGTCCGAGCCCATCCACCACATGGCGCAGCTCATGACGTGGGCGCCTCGATCGCGGATCTGGCCGCCGCCCGAGTCGAGCATCCATCGGAAGGTGCCGTGCAAGTACTTCTTGTTGTACTCCCGGTAACGGAGCGGACCGAGCCAGAGGTCCCAGTCGAGTTCCGGGGGTGGGGCACTATCGGGCGTTTCGGTCTTGTCTACCGGGCTGGGATAATGGAAGCAGTGCACCTTGCTTACGGGGCCGAGCACGTTCTTTATGTAGCGATGAGCCAGGTAGGCTTCGGGCTGCGAACGGCCTTGCGAGCCGATTTGAGTTGCGACGCCCGCCTTCGCGGCTGCTGCCACCATCGCTCGGCTCTCTTCAATGGTGCAACAGGCAGGCTTTTCGCAGTAGATGTGCTTCCCGCTCTCGGCCGAGTGCACAAAATGGACTCCATGCCAATGGTCGGGTGTGGCGATCACCACGGCGTCGATGTCCTCGCGCTCGAGCAAGTATCGGTAATCGCGATACGGAGTCACTCGGGGGCCGAGCGTCTTGACGGCCGTCGCAAGGCGATTCTCATCAACGTCGCAGACGGCAACCGATACGGCTTCGCCGGAATCACGCAGACTGCCCATTTCTCGCCACAGGCCGCGAGCTCGACCACCGAATCCAATGTGCCCGACCCGTATGCGGTCGCCCGCGCCCGTACGCCCACGGCCGGCCAACACACTGGCCGGAATGATCATGGGAGCGCCGATCGCCGCTGCCGATCCGGCCAGGAACCTGCGACGCTGAAACGTAGAATGTTCGGACATGGTAAGTGAGTCCTTGTTGGGTTTGCTCGTGAACGGTGGGAAGGGACGCCGAGTGGGACCGGCCGTTCTTGTGCCGGACGTTCTTGTACCGGCCGCTCTGCTCGTGATTGTGGATGGCCGATCCTGTCGGTTCGGGCGGGCGAAGTCGGTCCGAACTCGCCGGGGCCTGGAAACGCGATGCTCCCTGGCTTCCGGCCCGAACCGACGCTCGTTGTAACCGTTCTATCGTATCGCCGAACTGACCGGTATGCAAACCGGTCGGGCCGAGTTCGCTTGCCTTCAAAATGACGCTCGGCGGTACTCCAAACCGCGTTGACCAGCGACCGGCCGCGGACGAGACCCGCCGAACACGATTCCGTGCCACGAAAGCAATCGAAGCCGAGCGTGGCCCCTTCAGCCGATTGCCCCCAGCGGAACATCAGCGGCCTTTCGTATAGGTCGGATGCCCGGTATTCTGATAACCTTACATCGCCCAACGGTGATCGCTCGTGCAGGGGGGGGCGTGTCGATGTTGGAAACCGGTTCCTTCCTGTACCGTTGTCACGATCGCCGGCCGGTCGGACCACGTGGCGTTGGAAGAGGGTTCGAAGATGGGAGGGACATCCTGTGACGTCTTGTCAACGCGTTCGGAGAATGGTCTCCCGGGATAGGCGCCCATAGCTCAGTTGGATAGAGCAGCGGACTCCTCATGCACGGGTGAGAGACCTTGCGGGAACGCAGCGAGGTGACAAGAATTCAAATAAGCCCCGATAGCTCAATTGGATAGAGCAACGGCCTTCTAAGCCGTAGGTTCGAGGTTCGAGTCCTCGTCGGGGTGCTTCTAAGTTCTGCCGTCGTTCTGACATCCGCTATTCAGCCTTCGACTACAAAGTCACAGCAAATCAATAGAACTTCGGGGCGTCAGGATATCGTTCGATATCCTGCAATGGAACAGACACACTACGGGCAAGGCTGCCCGTAGGTACGAGAGTGCGAGTTCCCCTCGTTGCCACGGGCAGCTTGCCCGTGGTGGGCGGTGCGCGTAGGCAGACCATTGGTAAATCGCGCAAGCGGAACGGGGAATGTCCGTCTCCTACGGGCAAGGCTGCCCGTAGGTACGAGAGTGCGTGTACCCTTCGTTGCCACGGGCAGCTTGCCCGTGGTGGGCGGTGCGAAACGAGGGCCCGTTCGCGGCGACCGGCCACTTTTGTTTATACTGACGATCGGCGGCGCAGCATCCCTACGGCCGTGCTGCCGTGGGAAAGCGATAAACTCGACGCCGAGTCATTATGTCCGCGGAGGGAGCCATGTCCGCGGCGCCGATTTCCGAAGAAGTGTACGATTGGAAGAGCCATTCACAACTCGTCATTCCGACAATGGACCCAACTCACGGCAGGGCGTAGATCGAAGTTCAATAACCGGGAGAATAATCAATGTACAAGAGCCCTTTATGGATAATCTGCTCGACGGCCGTTTTGCTCGGCATCGGCAGTGCCGTTCCGGCGGAAGAGAGTGATCAAGCTGCCGTAACGAGCACCGGCTATCGTGGTTCGTATTTCGTGAACGGCGAAATCCATGTCAACACGTACGGTGAGCCGGAAGGTGAGCCGCTTACGAGCGGCCATCAGGACTTCAAGCCGTCCTGGTCAAAGACGGGCGACCTGCTCGTCTTCTTTCGCAGGCTGAAGAATGATCCGGTGGTGACCAATTGGAAAACGGCGATCCACGTCATTCATGTGGACGGCACGGGCTTGCACGCGCTGAGCGACGGCACTCACACCGACTTTAACCAGACCTGGACCCGTGATGGAACGAACACGCCGATCTGGAACCGGAAACGCAAGGACAAGGTCAGCTTCTATGTGATGGCGAGCAAAGTTGGCAACAAGCCGGGTCAGGAAATCGCGTTGACCGACAAGAGCTACCATACCTGGGCCTATACCTGCTTGATCGACGGCAGAATCCTCGTTCAGTGCGCACACCCGAAGCAGGGCTGGGGCTACTTTCTCATGACTCCACATCCGGGCGGCGAACCCGTGTTTCAACGCGTCGAGTGTCCCATGGCCACAAAAGGGATTCTGGATCGCGTCAGCATCTCGCCGAGCGAGACGAAGGTGTGCTTTGAGTACCAGAAGGGATTCAAGCACAACATGACCGGACGCACGCTCTACATCGCAGATTTTGACGCGAAGAAACCCTCGATCAGAAACTCGAGGGCTTTTGCCAACAAGGAGGGAGTCAATCGTTGGTTCGCCTATCCTCGGTGGACAAAAGATGAGAAAGCCATTGTCTACCACGCAAGCCCCTCGCTCTATCTCTATACGCTAGCGAGCGGAAGTACCGTGAGAGTATCGACGAATGGCGGGGCCGATTACCGCTACCCACATTGCGAAGCGGCTCCGAAATAGAACGACTCCGGCGACCGCCTTCCTCGGGGATAAGGGCGTTTCCGTTTCGAAGAAACGCCCTTAGTTTTGAGAGGGCCGTAA
>CAYNDU010000124.1:0-11709 GCA_964395615.1 uncultured Pirellulaceae bacterium
ACAAGGTAGGCGACCACGAGCGATCCGACTCGCACCATGGGTGTCCACATGCAATCCCGGCTCCACAAAGCTGCCAGTTTGCCGGCCGGTGCGTCGCGCGGAGGATAGGCATCCATTCGGTTAGCGCGCAGGAAATCGATACTCTCCTGTATTTGCCGGTCCAAGGGTGCCCGACGTTCTGCCGCTCGGTAGTTTGCGAGTGCTCGCCCATTCTCGCCGGCGAAGAACCAACTGTTCCCCGCATTCAGGAAACGCTTGTCCGACTCGAACCGCAGGGCCGCCTCGACAAATAACGGTTGGGCCTCATCCGGTTTCTGCTCACGCATGCGCATTGCCAGAGAAAAGAACTCGTCGGCGCTTTCCGCGGCAAACGCCCGAGACGGCAGCAGTATTCCGGCGACTAGCAGCAGTAGTGGCACCGTGGCTTGCTGGAGTTTCCATACGAGACGTCGCGTGCCTCGACAACGATCCGCCGGATCTCCACCGCAGTCTTTTGGGCCATAGTCCGCTGCGTCTTTTTCCTCGAACCGCTTCCGCGTTTCGACGATCAGGTCGACGTCCACATTGCGTTCACGGAGTGCCGCCGTAACGGAGTCCGCTGTCAACGCGTCGGTGCAGAGGTTGAGGCGATCGGCAAGGTATTCCCTCCAAGCCGCTTCGATGTCGCGCCGAGCCGCGCGGCGAAATCGTCTCCAGGCGGCCCGGGCGCGCGCATACGTCGGGTCGCGGCGGCAGCGATCCCATCGGCGCGCTAAAGGGCGCGAGGCAAGCCAGAACAGCGGCGGAATCGGAACGAATACCCACCACAGCTGCCCGAGGCACTCCAACACATGGTGAGCGATTCCCCTGATTCGATCGTCGAATCGATTGTGACGGACACCCTGTAGCGCTACCGGCGTTTCGGCATCGAACCGAGGTGTGAAAACGCGAGCCCCATCCTCCGGGTCCACGTCCACAGCAATCGGAATCGCGTCACTTCGGACCGTGTGAAACACGCCCGTTTCCGGATCAAATGTCTGAACCACAATCGCTGGAATGGCCATGATCCCTGCACGAAGAGGGCGGAGAATGTGTGTGAATGAACGGGCGGTTGCCGTTGACGTGTCCCGGATCGGCTCTCGGGAGACCTGAAAACCGGCGCGAAGCCCGTCGAATGCGGCCGGCGGCAACTGGTTGATGTGGCGTGCAAAGGACAAATTGTCCAAATGGACCGTAAACAGCGACGGTTGGCCCACCGTCATTCGTGTCGGTGCAACGGACGTGCTCAGATCACATGGCCCCACGATGCCCGAAAAGTGGGCCGTGCGGCCGGGGCCGTCGAGGCCTTTCACGGTCAAGGCTGGAACGGCGGCATCTACGTAAACTTGTTCAAAAACCTCGCTGTCCTCGATCGCCTCGAAGAAATGGTTATAGAAGTAATTGGGTGACTGCCCCGTCGGACGGTCTTCTCTCAGCAAGGCACAGGACAAACGGGAGGGCCGCGTACGGAGCACGCACGGCTGTCGTGGAACCAACTTGTATTCAAATGCAAGAGAGTGCCGCCCGCCCGACAAGGTGGTTGCCCTGGCGACTCGGCGAACGTTATTCACCGGCAATCCCACCTTCTCCGAATCAGGGATTCCCGACTCGAGCGGAAAAACGTGACATCGTTCGTCCGCCAGGATCGGGATTTCGAACCGGAGTTGCTTGCACCGCGCAAACGGTATCGCGCTGCTCCACACGACCGCAACGGTTGCCGGTTGGCCCACGCGCAACTCGGTCGGTTCAATCGAGATCTCCAGTGTCATCTCATGAGCCGCACGAGGCGCTTGGATGTGCAGGCGCAGCGCGGATGTTAATACCGTTTCATTTCTCACGCGCACGGTAAAGGACGGGACGATCAGGATGCCGGCTCTTTCGGCGATCAACTTGATCTGAAACGAGTGTGTTCGCTGAGCCGGATCGGAATCCAGACGCCGAACCGAGATCACGGCCAGATCGGGTACGATCGGCAATTGGGGCGTTTCGGGAGGCGCAGCGCTGTCGACGTCAAGGCGCACGGTAAATGGTTCGTACAGGAAGAGGCTGGCGGCGTCGGGAGTGAGTCGAGTGGAAATCTCCGCTCCTGCCGCTCCCGGCATCCAAAGCAACAGGGCCACCGCCCCCATCGTCATGGCGAATCGGTCGCTCACCAGTTCTTCTCCACTTTGGCTCCAGCCCGAAGGGCCTTTTGCCGTGCCCGATTTTGTTGATTGGCGGCCTCCTCGGCCAGAATCTCCTCGGCCGTGTAGTCCGGTATCGGCAGCGACCTTAGCGAAAGAGCCTTCTGGAAATCGCCCGGAGAGATTGCCTGCGCCCCCTTATCCTGAGGCTCGGTCTCCACTCCGTCCATGTTTTCGTCATAGTCGCCCGACTTTCGGGAGGCCAGGGAGTCGTCTTTCTTTTCGGTCGCCGGAGGCTGCAGGCCGCGCAGAAGTTCCAGTGCCTGCTGCATGCGCCCCGCGGCGATGTGGAGTGCCGTGTTCGCCCGTGGCCATCGCATTGCCTCGGGTGCCAGACTGGCCAACGCCTGATCCTGAGAGGCCACGGTCCGGGTCAATACGTCGACAACCGGATCCAACTCCGTGGCCGGCAGTTGATCAACGTCACCGTAAGCTCGCTTGAGCAACTTGCGAAGCGTGTCTCGTTGGAGTGAGATGCCGTCGAGGACGTTCGCCGTCCCTTTCCGCACCGACTGCTGAGTGGTGACCACCGTTCTCGCCAGGCGAACCTGTCGCTCCCTGGAGACCAGCAATTGAGACCTGATCTCGGACTCCGGCAGGTTTGCAGCTTCCCCTGTCGGAGTTGATGCGCGACGTAACACGCCCCGGCTCTGTTCAGTGAGCATCGTCTGCTGCAGGGTGAGTTGTTCGAGCCGCCGTATGGTCTCGCCGAGTTTTTCATGCCGCTGCTTTTCTTCGGTGCGTTGCTGTTCGATCACCGTTTCCAACTCGCGCAGGCGACGAGTGATCCTGGTGACCAGGCGGGCCGTTCCGACGTGACCGGAGCGAAGCAACGCGGCCCGAAGAAACTCCTCACGCGCGTCGACAAGGAGTGAGCGTTCGGCCAGTGCATCGATGTTGATCTGCTCCTGCGCGAACTTCAGCAATTCACTTCCGTGCCTGAACCTGGCTTGAAATACCCGTTGACTATTGTCCTCGACTTGCCGGGAACAACCTGGAGCCAAGGCGACCAGCAGAATCAGATGACGCATCTTTCTGAAACGCCAGGGCGACAACGTCAACCAGAGCGCGGCGGCCGCAGCCAGCAGATAGGGATATCCTTCCGTATAGGCGACAAAACGCCGACCGCCGACGACAGCGTTCCCCGCGTCCTCGATCAATCGCCGATAGAGAGCAACGAGGTCAAATGGCCGATCTCGAGCCGGATAGTAGGTCACATTGGAGCCCTGTTCGGAAACTCTCGTAAGCGTACTTTCGTCAAGCCGAGAAACGACCTCGGTATTATTGTGGCGCATCCACTTGCGGCGGTCGAGGGCGTCCGGTACGCGCGCGCCACGGACTGGATCGCCCAGGCCGACGATCAAGACTCGCGCGCCGCACCCGTCCAGCAACCTCGCCGTTTCTTTCAAATCGCTCACATGGTCTTCACCGTCAGTGAACACGACCAGATCTCGATGCCCCCCTTCCGCATCGCTTAACACGGAGTTGGTGACTCTCTCAACGGCCGCTTGCAGCGAGGTCCCCCCCACGTCCATGTTGGACGGATCAGCCCGCTCGAGCATGTAACGCACGAATTCGTGGTCCAACGTCAGCGGAACGCGCACCGATGCCGAACCGGCAAACGTCACCAGAGCCACTCGTTGACCGGCCAGGGCAGGAAGCGCTTCGTGTACCGCAATCCGGGCCATCTCCAATCGGCTCGGAAACACGTCGGTCGCCAACATGCTGCGAGAAACATCCAGCGCGATCACCAGATCGCGGCCACGTCGCTCCGCATCCACGGTACGCGGATTCCAGCGTGGTCGAGCCAACGCGACGACCGTACAGACCATGGCAACCAGCGTCACCCACTCGCGACGTCCCAAACGGGTCTTTTCTCCTTCCGTTGTGATTCCCTTCAGGCGGCATGCCGCCACATGTTGCAAACGTCCCGCACGGACCATCAGCCAGCCGGCAATGCCGACCAGTGGCAACAAGAGCAACATCCACGGCGTGCCGAACGTCATTGACTCACCTCCTCTGCCACACGCAGCCACGTGGCGCGCATGATCCGCTCGGCAAGCAGCAAGAAGAACGCCACAAGGGCAAGATACTGGAACAGAGGGCTGACTTCGGAGTGAAAAAGGACCGTGGTCTTGATCTCGCTCGTCTCCAGTTGATCGATCCGATCGTAGACTTCCTGCAATTGAGTCGCGTTGCTGATTCTCCAATAGGCACCGCCGGTCGCATCCGACAGACGCCGCAACAGTTTTTCGGCGTCGGTCAAGCCCTCGTCGTCATTCCATTGCTTCAGCGCACCGTCGTCCTGGTCGTCCTTCATGCTGATCGCATAGACGCGGATTCCCCATTTGTCCGCCAGTCCGGCCGCTTCCTCGGGCAGGTGCGTCCCGCAATTGTTCTCGCCATCCGTCAGCAGTACGACGACCTTGCTGCGAATCGGCGCCGTCGGACCGGCGGCGCGTCTTGCTGCATCCGTCCGCCATCGGCCCATCTGATCAAGCCGGGCACACGCCAATGCAAGCGCGTCACCGTAGCCGGTACCATCCTCCGTGGGACGTTCCTGGATATCGAGTTCGTTGACAATCTCGACGAGTGCGTCGTGCCCGTAGGTGAGTGGACTGAGTGTGTCGGCGAAACGGGCAAACGTGATCAGGCCGATGAGATCATCGGGGCGATGTCGAACGAACTGTTCGACCACCTGCCTCGTGGCGTCAAGTCGGGACACTCTCTCTCCGTTGTCGGCAGCCAGGCCCTGCTCCATACTGCTCGAGATATCGACTAGCAGCTGGATGGCAATGCCCTCGCGCGACTCCTCGCCAACCTGCCGGACAATCTGCGGACCCGCACTCGCCGTGATCAGCAGCGCGACAGCGACGGCCGACAGATAACGCACCTGGCTCCACCACCGAAGCCGACTCGATGGCGGCACGTCGCGCCACACCGCCAATCCCGATACAGTGATTGCCGCTAAAGGCCGCTGTCGCAATGCGCCGAGTGCCAGCGGCAGCAGCAACAGTATCCACGGATATGCGAACGTCATGGGCCGGGATCACGGACGGTAATGGTTACATCAGGAAAGAACAACTTCCGTTGACCCGTCTCGATCCACATTTTGTCTAACTTGATCGATCCCGGCTCGAGGGCTTGCCAGACGACCACTCGCTTGTGGACAATCTTCCCGTCCCGAGTCCGCTTAACCGGCAGCTTCTCGACGGCTCGCAGTTTCAGCAACCGGTTTCCGGGGACATGCAAGCGTACGCCTGCCGCCGAACTGGCCCTTACGGTCATCTCCAGACGCATCGGTTCACCAGGTACAACCCGAAAGACTCGAGGTGTGCACTCGAGACGAACGGGCTCCTCCGCCCGTGAGTGTGACGCGCAGACGACTGTCGTCAGAAACAGGGCGAATAGAGCGTGTCCTATCGCGACCGAACGGCCTGACTCCTGGGCGGCGGCACGACAGAAGCATGTCCGGCCATGGCCGTCGGTTCCCGCGGACTGGCCAGGCCGGCCGATTTCGGCCAATTCGGGCGCAAATTGCTGAGTTTCGCCTTGGCGATGTCGAACGGTCGAATCCGAATTCCAACTACCCTCCCGTTGCATATGCCATCCTCCGGAGACGGTAACGAAAGAATCTCGCCAGCTCTTCGGCACAGTCGCTATGGGTGTCGACTTCCAGTAGATCGGACCGAACGGCGGTAAACTCTGCCCGCAAATGGGATCTTCGAGCGCCGAACGACCGCTTGCAGACGTCGCGGCCCGCGATTCCAAAATCCGCCACCGTTGCCTCGCCCGTCTCCGAGTCCCGCACGGCGGCCAGTCCACAGGGTGGCGGCTCGACCTCATACGGATGATTGACAGCGACCCCGACGAGATCGTGCCGGAACGCCACCGCCGCAAGTTGCTCGCGATCAATGTCGAACAGGAAATCTGAGAGCAGCAGGACCAGGACTCTTCGCTCGGCCAGATGAAGGACAGCGTCGAGCGCCTGCGTCGGATCGCTTCCCCGGCTCCGTGGCTCGACGGCCAGCAAATCGGCCCACAGTCGCAAAACATGCTGCCGGCCCTTGCGCGGCTGGAGTATCTTTTCGACACGGTCGGACCAGAGGATCATTCCGACACGGTCGTGATTGTGAACGGCCGCAAGCGTGAGTAGTGCAGCCAACTCGTTGAGCGCATCCCATTTGGTACGTCCCGGTGCCGGTATTCGGCAAGAGGCCGAGGCGTCCACGACGAGCCAGACGACCAATTCGCGTTCCTCCACGTAGCGTTTCAGATGCGGTCGACCGGTACGTGCGGTCACATTCCAATCGATGGACCGAACTTCATCGCCGGGGCGGTAGTGGCATATCTCGTCAAAGTCCATACCACGGCCTTTGAAGACGCTGCGGTATTCACCGGCCAGCAGGTGTTCGACGGGGTATCGGGTGCGCAGCTGGAGTTGGTGAAGGCGCTGGTCAATCGAGTGCAGCGGCATGGGACGCTCCAAGGTCGTTGATCGGCACACGTTGCACGATACGGTCCAGTAACGCGTCGGAATTCAGACCTTCCGCCTCCGCTCGATAACTGACCGCAATCCTGTGCCGCACGACATCGTGCAGAATCGCCTTCACGTCGTCGGGCACGACGTAATCCCTTCGCCGGACCAATGCATGACCGCGCGCGGCCAGCGCGAGATAGATGCTGGCACGCGGCGAGGCGCCGAATCGGATGAATGGGGCGAGTTCATCGAGCCCGCAGGAGGCCGGATTTCGCGTCGCCGCTACCAGTCGCAAAATGTACAACTCAATCTTCTCGTCGAGATGTACGGAGTCAAGGATGTCGCGCATGGTCAAAACGTCTTCGAGCGTTGCTACCGGATCGACTGTGGTAACCGGCTTGGTTCGAGCCACTCGGCGCATAATTTCATGTTCCTGATCGTGCGTAGGGTACTCGATCAGCAGTTTGAACATGAACCGGTCGACTTGCGCTTCGGGTAGCGAGTACGTGCCCTCCTGTTCGATTGGGTTCTGGGTGGCCAGAACCATGAACGGCTCGGGGAGCGCGTGCGTCTGGCCGCCTAGTGTAACCTGTTGTTCCTGCATCGCTTCCAGCAATGCACTTTGCACTTTGGCGGGCGAGCGATTGATTTCGTCGGCCAGCACGACATTGGCAAAAACGGGACCGCGATGCGTTTCGAAGGCCCCCGTCTCATGCCGGTACACCTGCGTACCGACGAGGTCGCCCGGCAACAAATCCGGCGTGAACTGAATGCGGCTGAAATCGGCAGACAGTGCCTGGGCCAGGGCATTGACCATCATGGTCTTGGCGATGCCGGGAACGCCCTCCAACAGCACGTGGCCATTACAGAGCATGGCGATCAGCATTTTTTCCAACGGATCTCTCTGGCCGACAATGATCCGGCCGACCGCGTCCAACACGGCGTCGAGCTGTTCCGAGACACTACTCTTCATCGGCTCACTCACTGCACCGCTGAGACTTCAATCGGGCTGAAATCAACGATCGTTCCCTTGAAGCAGTAACCTACGTGAGTAATGCTGTTCATCGGTCGATCAAGTTTCGCATTGACAGTGGCACCGCCTGCACGCAGCGTCACGTTGCCCGTGCCAAGGTCGACCGTGACCGTCAATTCGTATTTCTTTTCGTAACCGGTATCGCACGGAACCGTGGCGCCCTGGTTCTCGGCGAGCGCACCTTGAATGATCGCCGCATTTCCCATCTTCTGACGTAGGCCGCATTTCACCAAGGCAACCTCATTCCCCTTGTCACCGAACGCGAGATAGCCGTTATTGGCGCCATCGCCGTTGGCATATTGCATTGTGCACTTCAACGTGACTTTGCCGGTGGCCGGCTTCTCCAACAGTTTCAGAGCCATACCGCCGGGCTGGGCACTCGATGCGAATCGATACCCCAGGTCGGTCTTAAAGGCATGTGCCAGGTCGATCTTCGTAAAGTCACCATCTTTGGATGGAAGACGTGTCGTTTTTGCGCCGGCCGGGCTCTTTGCGTTCTTCCTCTTAGGCGGCGACGGCGGCGCCGAGTTATCGTTAAGAATCTTAACTTCCTTCTCCGACAGTGCGTTCAACGCTTCGCCGTCGGAACCCAGGCAGCAGAGCCGCCCGTCGGTCGTCGAGACGTACAAATTGCCGTAGGCTCCTGCCATGCCGTCAAGCAATGGCGCTGAGGGAAAGCGGTACCCGGAGACAATCTTCCCCGACTGCTTGTCAACGGTCAGCAGAATCGACCCGGACTTGCCGTCGAGCGCCTTTTCCTGTTCGACCATCAGTTGCTGCGTCGCTTCGTCCGTTATTCTCCCCTTGATTTCGTCCTGTCGCAGGAGCTCCTCCGGCCCCATCAAGAACAAGCGCTCGTCCGAAGCCACCATCGCCCGGACCAGAATCGGTACCGCGACGCTCCATTGATCCTTGTAGTCGTAATCCTTGGCATGCAGGTGATAAACGTATTCTTCGGACCACCTGAAATACCATCGTTGCCGGCCCCAAGTGTAGATCCGGTCCTTATCGAACGTGATCAAGCGTCCTGCCGGCGCGCCTTGGGCACCGGCTTGCGTGTAACCCGAATGGCCTGATGCGTGGTACCTGCCATAGACCCAATAGGTTCGATGCCACCAGCTATCGTCGAGGAACCCGGTTCCGCTGAACAGATGAGCGTCCTCGCCTCGTTGTTTCTCGCCGCCAAGTTTTGAATTAATGGCGGTCGTATCCGGGCCGTACGTATTGGGCTCGTAACCATACCGTTTTCCGTCGAACATGAGATCGAGCCGGTTGCCATCCAGGTCAAACGGTTGGTATCGCATAAAGATTTTTTTTCCGTTGGACGAAAGCAGGTCGGAGAGTGCCATCGGCATGTTGAGAATCTCGTGCTGCATCTGCAGCGGTTCGTCCGTACCCGGCACCTTGTCATCCATGATATGTTCTTTGATCTTACGTCCGGTCAGCGCATCAAGAATCAAGAAGCGAATGCCGCCGTCGGTAAACATGGAACGGCCTGCCACCGTGTAGAGCCGATCGTTCATGACCAGCACGTTGCCATGGACCGGGTGTGTCGCTTCCATTCGTTCCAGGTACATGTGATTGGCCACCGACGGTGCCGCCTGGTATTTCCATCGTAACGAACCGTCGTTGAGATCCAGGCAATAGACGAATCCATCCGACGCCCCAAAATAGGCGAGGCCCTTGTAGATGGTTGGGGACGAGTCGATTCGCCCACCGGGAATGAACTGCCACGCGGGCTTGCCCGTGTCGGCGACGAACGCGCGCAGCGCCGGGTTATCCTTATCAGCCACGAGCACCTTGTCACCCGCAATTACCGGTTGAGTCAACTGGCTGTCGAGCTTAACCGACCATTTAAGCGTGCCTGGTTCCGCGACTCCGGTAACCAGTCCACTTCGAGCGATGTCGCCGCGATAAGTGGGCCATTCACCCTTCGCTTGGGTCTGTTGCTGCGGATAGGCATTTGAAGATTGGCCGACGACGGTCAATCGCCGGTCATCCGGGACCGCCTGAAGCACGCGTTTCGACGCGGTGGCCGGAGCCAGCGCCGTAAACCCGTACATCTTGGCGCCGATATAGCAGGAGCACGGATGCTGCGGCGCGTACAACAACCCGTTGGCCGGCATCGTTCCGTAGAGACAGGCACCACGTACCCAATGATGCAATGTCCATTCGCCCGTCTTAACGTTGACGAACTCCGTTCCGGTCCGGCTCATGATCAGGTAGTCTTCGGTCGCCTTTGCCGGATAGCAGCGGTGGTGGAACCAATAAGCGGGGATGTCGTCGTATTTGACCTCCTCTTTGCCGGTCGCGGGGTCGCGTGCCAGAATCTCACCGGTCCCCGTCGGACTCTGCGAACTGCCCGACGTAACATTGGCTCCCCACATTTTGCCGTCGATCATCAGCAGGTCGCTTGGCGATTGGTAACCCCCAGAAGGATGTTTGGCCGCCCACAAGATCTTCCCGTTTTCGGTAGAGAGTCCGGTCACCTGTCCCGTGGATGACCCGCGATGCGGTACATAGCCGTCGCCACCGACAAACATCACAACGCCACCCTGGACAACCAGTTTAGGAGCGTAGTAGGTAGGCATTTCTTTCCAGGAAGGCAGCCCAACGGACTTCCACAAGACGCTACCATCTTCGCGACTCAAGGCAACCACGTCTTCGCCGTCAAAGAAGTAGACCTTGCCTCGTGACGTCGAGAGTGTACTCGGTGCGACCCAATCGAAGGTTTGCGACCAAAGCACTTCCCCCTGTTCCAGGTCGCAACAAAGAATCTGTTTCGCGCGGTGAATCCACCTGCCTCGGGGGAAGTTCATTCGCGGTCCATTTTGATATTCGTCTTTCTTCTCGTTCGTGTCGGCCACGACGTAAAGGAAACCACCTTCGAAGATGATCTCTTCGGTGCTCTCGGTTCCGGCGATCGTCTTCAGGATCTCGCCACTGTCCGCGTCGATCACGGAGATCGGCGCTTCGATTCCCAACGTGGCACAGACCCGTTTTCCGGCTACGACTAATCGCCGAGGCAATGTGGCCGGACCACTCTTCAGCCCATAAAGGTTCCCCGACCAACGGGCGATGGGCTGTTTCCACAACACGACGCCGTTAAAAGCATCGCGCGCGATGAGATTCCAATGACTGGGAAGATAAGGCGAGTACGTGCTCCCTTCATCAAAGATGTAAAAGACCTTTCCGTCTCCGCTCACGCACGCGGAAACGCTCGACATCTTGTCATGATGACGCGACCATCGGGGTCCGCCCACCCATTGCAGATGTCCCAAAGGCGGCTTCAATGCCTTATCCTTCGAGACGGAGTTGCCGGACGCGTCGTACAACTGCATGGGCCAGTCGTCCATTGTTTTGGGACGCGGTTTGACGAGTGTCTCGGATCCGATAAACGCCATTCCATCGGGGACCAGGACTCGCAGAACCTCGTCTCGGGGCACCGATGCCGGCTGATCGACAATCAAAATGTTGACAAAATTGTCAATGAACGGCAGCGGGCCCGATCGCCACACTCCAACGCTGATCTTGCCGTGCGATTTGGACGCGACCAGCTGCTCCCGTGCCACGTCCGCATCGTCACTCCCGGCAACGAGCAAGTGGCCGAGCAAGTTGGGGGACCGTTGTCGCAGTGCTTTCAGTAACGAAGCGTCGGCACCGTGTACGTGAACAGCAACGCCTCCGGAACACTTGCTTTGTGCAATGATCTCGCGCGCCCTGTCTTCTCCGCTCGCGATGCCGCTCAACATCAAGAGCCAAAGAAGGGCCCCGCAAATTGCCGTGATTTCATGTCGACGTCCTGCTCGCATCATCGGGAGGGATCCTCTGGTTTGGAGGCCGGCCATGGGGTGATCGCGGCCGCCTCGGGCATTTATGGGTCCAACACGCAAATGCCATCGGCAATCGTGGGTACGAACCCGTTTCTTTCAGGATGGAGCTACATCCTATCAAGGGCCCCCAGACGAGGTCAAACCGTCCGGTCCCCGCCCTCG
>CAYNDU010000125.1:0-11642 GCA_964395615.1 uncultured Pirellulaceae bacterium
CCGCCCGCTGCCGGCCCCCACCCGCCCCCGTCATACAGGCCACCGGTCATACAGGCCAGACATCGGCCCATCCCGGTGGGACGGTGGCTCCCGATTCGGAGACGGTGGCCGAGTCGCCGAGCCGAAGTCTCCACTAGGATCTAGCTTACGCCGAATGAAGGGTCAACCAGACCACAAACGGGTCCCGTGGAACCGGCCCTACAATCGGCAAAACCTGCCGAATTGTGAAAAAACGGCTGCACCCGTTTGGCAGATATGACGATTATCGGAAAGCCAGCTCGCGCGAATGACACGGCAACGTCCGCAAGACGATGTCGTTTCGCGGCGCGGCCGGTGATCCGGCACGTAATGAAAACACAACGGTGTCTCACCAGGACGGTCGTTCGTGACGTCCGTTTCGTCGCGGTTTAGTGGAACGACGAGCGCGGACCCGGCGAACGGATACAGAATTCAGAACGATACAAGTTTCATAAAGGTTTCGGTCGTAACAACTTAATTGCTCACGAGCGGAATCGTCAGGCGGTTCCGAGAAAAAACGCGGACTTCCGGCGCGCGATCGCCCAGGCGCGTACTATAGTTTGGGTACCGACACTTGGGGCTCGACCGTAAGTGCCCCTGGGAACGATGGCCAGACTTAATCACCCCCGGAACACGTGACACACTCGATGAGGATTCAGGGTCAGTTGGCCGGATTGCCAGCCGGCGTGATGGGCTCTGAAGATCAGGTAAGGCATTATGGGACGAAAAGACGCGATTCTGAAACTTCGACAGATATTACTGCGCCGCCGCGACGCGTTGCGCAAGGCCCTTGATGGCGACCTGAGCGCTTTGAAAGAGTTGCGAGAGCAATCGTCGGGCGATATGGTCGATGCGGCTCTGGATTCAACGCACGACGAGATCAGCTTCCAATTGGCAGAAGTCGAGAGTCGTGAGCTGGCTCAGATTGACAAGGCCTTGGATCGCATGCGGAACGGGTCGTATGGCGTATGCGAGGTGACTGGACGGCCCATTCCGCTGGCCCGCCTGCAGGCCCTGCCCTATGCCACGATGTGCATTGAAGCGCAGCGTGAGGCCGAGAAGGGGACGATTGCCCAGGAATCCAACGGCAATTGGAGCCGGATCATGGACACCGGGACGGGCGACCAGGACGTGCTTTTCAGTGACCTTGAGATGGACGTTTCGTAATAACGGATCAACAGGTTGGATCGAGTCGACCGCTGAACGCATCGGTGCGGGCCATACGCCATTCCAGGCAGGTCTGGATGGCCCTGGCCGCAAGGAACTCGAGCCGACCAGGAGCGGTTGTCGTTGTAAGGCGACGACCGGCGACTTTGGACCGCAGGTGAAAGCACGGAATTGTACCGTGCTTTCGGGGCAGTTTCCTGTCGGTTGACAGGAGTGTGATCGATAGGAGCGGTCGGAGGATCGGCCGCTGGGGAGAGAGCTCCAACGCGGGAACTCCGTCCCATCGATAGCTCTTAATCGGCTGTTCCCCAGTCCGCTTGGCCGTCCGGCAGAAGCGGGCACTTGCTGATGGACAGCGCAACCTGTTCGACGAAGGGATACGCCGAATGAAGTGCTTTCGACTCGACCGATCTGGTCCCTTGGAGATTCACCGTTCGAGTGACAACACCCTGGGAGCTCTTCAGCCCTGGCTCCGGTTTGCGATGATCGGAGCCGTTCTGGCGATTGGGGGATGGCTCGCGCCGAGCGTGCAGGCTCAGTTTACACTGACGTCAACGATGACCGAGGCCGAGCGGGACGCTTTGTATGATGATGTTGCTCGGGATGTTGCTGAGCTTGAGCGGAAAGGCAACATCCTGAAGAACGTGGTTCGGTTGAGTCAGCCGACCGTTGTGCACATTGAGGCCAAAATGGTGTCGTCGGGCATGGGGCGACGCCCGCACGAGGAGGCAGGGTCGGGCGTTATTGTCGAGTATCACGAGACGAAGTACGCGTTGACGAACCGGCACGTCATCAAGAACGCGACCATTGACAACGTTCATGTTCGGACAGCGGCAAACGAAGACCTGTCGCCCCTGCGCATCTGGGCCGACTCGGGGACCGATGTTGCCGTTCTCGAAATCGAAGGATCCGATCTGATCGCCGCGCGGCTCGGAGACAGCGATAAGGTCGACATCGGCGACTTTGTCCTTGCCGTAGGCAGCCCTTTTGGGCTGAGCCACTCGGTCACCTATGGAATCATCAGCGCCAAGGGGCGGCGCGATTTGCAGCTGGGTGTGGAAGGCGTCCGCTACCAGAATTTCTTTCAGACCGATGCCGCGATCAACCCCGGCAACAGCGGCGGGCCACTGCTGAATCTGCGCGGTGAAGTGATTGGCATCAATACGGCAATCGCCAGCAGCTCCGGTGGCAGTGAGGGGATCGGGTTCACGATCCCGATCAACGTCGCCATTTCGGTCGCACGGCAACTGATCGACCAGGGAAACGTCGTGCGGTCCTTCCTCGGTGTTCAACTCGATTCCCAATTTGATGACGTCGCTGCTCGAGAACTCGGCCTGCCGCGCCGTTTGGGCACGCATGTCAATCGAGTGACGGTCGGTACCGCTGCGGAGGAAGCCGGAATCGAGGTCGGAGACGTCATTCTCTCCTACGGTGGCGTGCGTATCGAAGATGACGACCATCTGGTCAACCAGGTCAAGCTGACGCCGGTCAACGCTCCGACGAAGATCGTCGTCTATCGAAACGGCGAGACGATCGAGTTAACGGCTCGACCCCAGGCGCAAAGTGACTAGTCCTTTGTCCATTTTTATTCTTGGGGTTGGCCAAATCCGATATTGTCGCCACACCACGAGTTGCGCGACGGCCAACCCCAACGTTGAAAGTTGTCAAAGCACTAGACGCGCGTTACCGGGCTGCGTTCAACACTCTGCGGATGCCGGAGATAACCGCCCCAGCATCCGTTCCGATCGCAACGTCCATGTTCGGTCGCCACGCTGGGACCGGGCGGCGGTCAAACACCGTCGCACCGATCGTCAATTCTCCACGAATCTCGACGTCGCCCGCCATGGCCTGCATTTCGAAGAGGTCCGGCTGAACGACCGACATTAAGGCGATCGCATCGTGCAAGTGTACGCTCTCTTGACCTAGACGCTGATGATAGGCCCGGTAGATGAACGGCAGAATCTTGCGAAGGAACCCGCCTACCCGCGTTGCCTCGGGAGGAAGCTGATCGATGAAACCGAGTGTAAAGGCGACCTGCCGAGTGACATCCAGCGGGATCAGGGTCTTCGTGACCGGAGCCTGAAAGACTGACTGAGCGCTGATCGGATCAAAATGGACATTGAACTCGGCGGCCGGAGTCACATTTCCGATACCGTCGACGGCACCGCCCATCATCACGATCCGGTCGACCATGGTCACAACATCGGGATCACGCGAGAAGGCTCTTGCCAGATTCGTAAGCGGGCCGAGACAGAGAATCGTTACCAGGTTCGGATCCGCACGCACCGCGTCGCATATCACCTTCTCCGACGGGTGCTGGTGATGGAGTCGGGAAAGGACGAAACCGCTGTTGCCAAGCCCGTCCTCGCCGTGCATATGACGAGCGTCATTGCCAGGCGAAAAATCCGGGGCTGTCGCAGCGCCCAGGCGAGGATATCGGGGCGGGTCCAATTGCTCAATCACCGCCTGAACGTTTCGGCTGGCCTGGTCCGCCGAGACATTTCCCGCGGCGGCAGTAACTGCCACCACTTCCAGGCGTGGATCAAATAACGCCAGGCTCAACGCCACGGCGTCGTCGATACCAGGATCACAGTCGATAATTACCTTCCTGGTCATGTTCCCTTCCAGTTGCGACGGACCAACTAATACTCAACGACACGCGTGCTCCGATATCGTTTCAAGAAAGGCCTCGGCGGCTTGAAATTGCCTCTCTCGCAATGGACGTCGGGCGAACGAGCGGATTGTACTCCGCGCACACGCCGCAAACAAGGATGCCCCGACGCGAACCGGGGCGGTAGGACGCCGCGCGTCCCGTCGGCCGTAGCCGCCGTGAGTGTAGTGCGCGTCACCATTCGTCTCACTCCCCACGTCACCCCGCGTTCGCTAGAATGCGAAGATGCCCTGCCTTGACGGTTTGCAGGCCCGTATTCGTATTGATCACGCGTCCGATCGGGCCGTATTTGCTCGGCGGAATTGCCACCGGAGTCGCTCCATGATCGTTTCCATGCTGGAAGTGTTGGACCAGGGCCATGATCTGACGATGGATCAAATGTCGGAAGTCATGATTCGTGTGATGCAAGGGGACTGCCCCGACGATCAACTCGCCCATTTGCTCACGGCCCTGCACCAGAAGGGTGAATCGGTCGAAGAGGTTGCCGGCGCGGCGACCGTGCTTCGTCGGCAGATGACGCCGATTCCCACCGATCGCACTGATTTGCTCGACACGTGCGGCACGGGAGGCGATCATTCCGGCACCTTCAACATCAGCACGGCCGCGGCTCTGGTGACGGCGTCGGCCGGAGTTCCGGTGGCCAAACATGGCAATCGAGGTATCACAAGCAAGTCAGGATCAGCGGATGTGCTTGCTGCCCTGGGAGTCAATATCGAGGCCGGCATTGACACGATCGGCCGATGCCTCGATCAGTTGGGGATCTGTTTCTGTTTCGCTCCGCTCCTTCACCCTTCGATGCGGCACGTGGCCGCGGTCCGAAAGACGCTCCCCTTCCCTACCCTTTTCAATCTGCTCGGGCCGCTCTGTAATCCCGCCTCGGCGACTCGACAGTTGCTTGGCGTCGGCAACGCGCGGCTTCTCGACCTGCTGTCCGAGGCCCTGGTCTTGCTCGGCGCCTCACGAGCATTGGTCGTGCATGGAGACGACGGACTCGATGAAGTCACGATCAGCACAACGACACAGGTGCGATCGGTCACTCGAAAGGAAAACCGGCCGCTCTGCCTGCAGCCGGCCGACTTTGGCATCATGCCGACGGCCCTCGATGCGCTTCGAGTCACTGGTCCTGAGGAAAGCGCGCGGATGATCGGCTCGGTGCTCGATGGTCAGTCGGGCCCGGCTCGCGAGATCGTGATCGCCAATGCTGCCACGGCGCTTTGGCTGGCCGATGCCGGGTCGACGCCGTTACAGTGTGCTCAACTGGCGGCTGACGCGATTGACGCGGGTCGTGCGCGGGCCGTGCTATCGCAGTTGGTCGAGGTCAGCCACTCATGACCGCCGGCCGATTGTTGCGACTCGTTCTACTCGTTTCGGCCGCGCATGCCCTGGTGCATGTGTTTGAGCTTTCGCTGCCGAGTGTCGAGCTGTCGATCGCCGACCATTATGGAGTCGGTAAGGAAGTCACTGGGCTGTTGTCGACCTGCTGGCGCCTGCCGTGGGGTCTGGGCGCACTGGCTGCCGGATGGCTGGTCGATCGATTCGGTTCGGTCCGAATGCTGACGGTCTATTTGCTTGGGTGCGGCGTTACCTGCCTCCTGGTTGCCATGTCTCTGCCGCTGAGCTCCCTGTTCGTCGTGATGTTCTCGATGGGCACCTTGGCCTCGGTCTACCATCCGGCCGGTTTGGCGATGATCTCACACGCCACCACGAACGAAAATCGGACGCGTGCCTTGGGTATCCATGGGATCTTCGGGTCGCTTGGAATCGGGGCGGCCCCATTCCTTGCCGGCCTGCTTCTCTCGTGCGGTTGGTCCTGGCAGCAATTCTACGCGCTGCTGGCGGTTCTCGGGACGCTCCTCGGATGCCTGTTCCTGCGAAAGTCCTTTCAGTCAACGGAAGTCGATCACGATGTGACCAACGACCATCTGGCAGAACAGGACGCGGTCGACTGGGCGTCTTTCGGCTTGCTAACGTGCGTGGCGCTGGCCCAGGGTTTCGTTTACGCCGGGGTGCTGAGTTTTCTGCCTCGTTTCCTGAGTGGTTGGGAGTTCAGCGGCGGGGTCCTGTCCCAGGTCTCTCGAGGAAGCTATCTGACCGGAGCCGTTTTGCTGGCCGGGTGTTTTGGCCAGTACCTGGCAGGCCGGGTCGCTCGGCCGAGCATCTTGGAGTTGCAGCTGGCCCTGGTCAGTCTCAGCAACGTGCCCTGCCTGCTGGCGATGGGGCTGACGAGCGGACCCATGCGGGTCGCGGCCGCCGGCCTGTTCGCCGTTGTCCATTTCATGCATCAGCCGATCTACAACAGTCTGATCGCCAAGTACACGCCCCGCCGAAGACGGAGTCTGTGCTATGGATTCAGTTTTGCCGTGGGGGCCGGGCTGGGCAGCCTGGGAGCCGCCTTCAATGGATTCAGTACCAGCGACCTGGCGACATACAGTGTCCTGGCTCTGTTGGCCGGGCTCGCAAGCCTGGTCGGTCTGATTCTATGGAAACGACAACCCTGACGATGGCGATCGGGCCGTGCAGGCATCACGCAACGTGGGTAGGAAATGCGGCCCGACGGGCCCGTTTCTTGCCCGCCCTGCCCATTTCCTACGCTCCACCCTGCTTCTCTTTCGCCCGGCCGGTCGTTATCCTATAAGGTTTTACATCACCCGTGACCGGCGCGGTTTTTCGCGCCCCAAACGATTCGGAGAGCCGACACGATGACCAAGCCGAACCACAAGATCAAGAAAGCCAATCACGGCCGCCGACCGGCCAGCAGCAAGGCGCGCAAGGCCAAACGGAAGAAGATTCGTACCTGATGTTCGATTCGTGCGTGACGTTGGCCCGGGCAGCCTGAGCAGTCCCCCGGGGTCCCTTCGACCGGAACGATGCTCGGCGAAGGCAATCCTTATAAAGGCAATGCTTGCGAAGGCGATGCTTACGAAGGCGATGCTCATAAAGGCGATGTTCGACGATCGCATGGATTCACGTATCCGGCCCTTGCGTTGAGGTACCGATTGTGGCGGAAAAAGAACTACTCTATGACATTACGCCCATCGACTTTCAGCATGTGATTGCCGATGTCGAGGCGATTCGGAGAGTGAACCCGCAGCGTCACGAGATGGAGCACCTTACTGCGGTCGTTTTTGAGAACTTGGATGAAAAGGTGTGCGTCGGCTACAAGGACGTAGGACGTGACGAGTTTTGGGTGCGTGGGCATATGCCGTCGATGCCGTTGATGCCCGGCGTGATCATGCTCGAGGCGGCCGCTCAGATCAGCGCCTACTTTGCACAGAAGCACGATTTGCTCGGCGCCAAGATGATCGGCTTCGGGGGGCTTGAGGAAGTGCGGTTTCGCGGGCCCGTCATACCGGGCGATCGTCTGATCCTGATCACCCGGCTACTCAAGTCTCGGCGAGGTCGAATGATCATCTCGCGTTTCCAGGGAGTGGTTGGGGACACGATCGTTTTTGACGGTGTGCTCAAAGGCATTCCCATCCCGGTCGACATGCTCAAACAGGCTACCACAGAGAAGTAGACGCAGTGTGACCGGTAACCTCGGCCGAAAGCGATCGCATCCGAACGGTAGCCAAGATACGGGATGGTCATGGGCCGCCGAGCGCTAAAAAAAATCGACCCCTCGCTGGATCTCTCCAGATGGCTGTTGAACGAGGAACAGTTGGCGTCCTGCTGGTCGAAGGGCGCGATTTTTGATCGACCGGCCCCTCTGGAAATAGAAATGGGCAGCGGCAAGGGACTGTTCATGTCGACGGCGACTCAGGCCCGTCCCGAGCACAATTTCCTGGGGATCGAGATTGCGGGCAAGTACGCTCGCCATTGCGCGGCTCGGCTGGCGCGCCAGTCGTGCCCGAACGGCCGAATGGTCCATGGCGACGGAGTGCGCGTGTTCGGAGAACGGTTGCCGGACGAATTGGCCCACGCCGTGCACGTCTACTTCCCCGACCCTTGGTGGAAAGCCCGTCATCGGCGACGTCGCGTGATGCGTGCGTCGTTCGTCCACGACGTCGAACGTGTGCTTGTGCCGGGCGGTGTCCTGCATTTCTGGACGGACGTACGGGAATACTACGATGCGACGCTGGAATTAATCCAACAGGAGAGCACATTGCTCGGCCCGATCGTCCCCGCCCCTCAGTCCGCGGCGCACGATCTCGACTATCGCACTCATTTTGAACGGCGCATGCGTTTGCATGGTCAGGCTGTTTTTCGCAGCGAATTCCACAAACGGCCATGAGCCGACGGCGCCCGCCGCGGGCCGACCTCACTTCCCGTTCGCCATCCCATCGAAGTTGCCTGCCGCTTTGGAGGGCCATTGGTCGTGCGTTGGCAGAATCGACGTGTGCTGGTTCACGAAGAAATCCCTACCCCGTTTCGGCTCCATGCACCGGGTATCCGCCAGGCTCCGGCTCGAGTTAACCGTCAACATGTTGAGGCGGAGGAAGCTTCGTACGTCCTCAGGCCGTTGGCGTGGCCCAGGTTATCCATGGCGATTTGGTACAACTTCTGCCCGTGTTCGGTAGGATAGCGACCCGTGATGCAAGCCTGGCACAAGTGGTCAGGATCCATCTGAATGGCTCGAGCGATGGACTCGAGTGGCAAGTAACGCAGCGAATCGCAGCCCAGTTCATCGGCCATACCTCGTTGCACCTCGTCGGTCAATCCTCGTTGGTCCATAAACGCTGGTGCGAACAACTCGTCGATCGTGGACATATCGATGCCGTAGAAGCAGGGAGCGACAATTGGCGGGCATGCGACACGCACGTGGATTTCGCGCGCCCCACCGAGTTGGCGAATGCGCTTCAACAGGACTCGCATGGTCGTCGATCGAACAATCGAGTCTTCAACCAGAAACACCCGTTTATTCTCCAGGACTTCCCGGAGCGGCGTGTACTTCGTCTCGGCTCGCCGCCGGCGCCGAGCACCGCCTTCGATGAACGTCCGACCCGCGTATCGATTGCGGATCAGCCCCTCGCGCGACGGAATTCCCAGCCTATAGGCCATTGAGTCGGCTGCGGCCTTACTGGTATCCGGTACCGGCACTACGATCGTGTCGTCGTCGATCGTCACGGGTGAGGACTTACGTTCCAGCCGAGCCAGTTCCTCGCCGAGGGCCGTTCGGGAAAGGTAGACGCTTCGATCGTCGAGCGTACTGGCCACGTTGGCAAAATAGACCCACTCAAAAAAACAATGCGCGTGACGCGTGCTTTCGGCAAATGGCTGTACCTGGAACTTCCCGTCGACGATGGTCACGGCCGTTCCCGGCGCCAAGGTCACGATGCTCTCCGGATCGAAGCCCAGGTTCAGCAGCGCCACACTTTCGCTGGCTGCAGCAAACAGGGGGCCCTGTTTCGCATAGCAAAGGGGCTTGATGCCCAATGGATCGCGGGCCACCAGCATATCGCCGCACGCATTGAGAAATACCAGGCTGTAGGCACCGTCAAAACGCTTGCTGATTTTCCGCATGACATCGATCAGTTCCGGTCGACCGTTCCCCGATAGCTCTCGGCTGATCTCGTGCATCATGATCTCGGTGTCGGTTTCCCGAGCCAGATGATGGTCGTTGTCGCTCAGCAGGTGGTCGCGCAACTCACGATAATTGGCCAGTTGACCATTGAATCCGAAGCTGAACCACTTGTACTTCTGCAAATGGTGCCGTTCGAACGGCTGTGCATAGCTGCGATCATCCAGGCCGCAGGTCGCGTACCGGACGTGCCCGATCGCGGCCCGTCCCGCGTATTCGTTCATCAGGCTCGCATTTTTTCCCCGATGCGACATCCGAAACACTTCTGCCACCGACCCGATATCCTTGTGCGTATCGATCAGCTGGTCCCGTTCGGGATGGAAGGTGGTCATTCCGGCAGCCAACTGGCCCCGGTTCTGAATGTCCAGCAACATGCGGGGCAAGAACCGTGACGCCTCACACGGAGGGCAGTCCCCGCATAACGGACTCGACTCGTCGCCGGGCAAATGATAGATCGCGGCAACGCCGCACTCATCATGGATTTCGCTCATGAACCTGTCACTTCCGGCATCCACTGCCGATTTGCATGACGTATGATGTGCCAGAATGGTCGCCGATCAAGAACGCGATTCGCTCGGTATTCACGCTCGTCTCACTTCGTATCCAGTATATTCGGCGACCGGCGAATCGACAACCAACCCGGGGACACGGGCCGAACGGGCGACTTCGCACGTTCCAGGCCCGTTTGCGTTCTGGAACGTGCCCGTTACGAACGCGGAACGGCATCTGGCATGTTGGGCCGGCTGTGGTTCTGTTAGATTACGTGGACCAGTTTCGTCACGACCTGAGGCGCAGTCCGATCGACGGCCCATGGTGGTTCAAGGGTACCTGCCGATGAAGACTCAATGCCGATGAAAGACCTCGTTCGACAGGAAATCGTAACGGCCGCCCATACGATGGTCATCAAGGTCGGCACGCGCGTCGTGACACGCCCGGACGGTATCCTCAACATTGCGCGCATCACGCGTCTGGCAGAGGAGATTTCTCAACTCGAAGACCTGGGCCACCACGTGGTGTTGGTCAGTTCAGGAGCCGTGGGTGCGGGAATGGGCCAGCTGGGGCTCACGCAACGTCCGACGGATGTGGCCGATTTACAGGCGGTAGCGGCCGTCGGCCAGGCTCGATTGATCGAGGCCTACGATCAGACGTTGCGCAAGCACGGGCGGTCCGCGGCTCAGGTTCTGCTGACGGCCCAGGACCTCGACGACCGAACGCGATACTTAAACGTCCGGAACACGATCCGAGCCTTGCTCGACTACCGCGCAGTGCCGATCATCAACGAAAATGACACGGTGGCGGTCGACGAACTGGTCATGACGTTTGGCGACAATGATCGACTGGCCGCGCTGCTGACGACTCTGTTGCAAGCCCCACTGCTGATCATGCTCTCAGACGTTGACGGCCTGTACGACGGCGACCCGTCGGACAGTTCGAGTCGTAGGATTGCCGTCGTCGAACAGCTTGACGATCGAACGTATTCGTTTGTCCGCGATGGACGCTCGGCGATGAGCAAGGGGGGCATGGCCAGCAAACTTGACGCGGCCCGTATCGTGACCCGTGCCGGCGAGAACGTGATCATCGCCAATGGGCACGAGCCGGACGTGTTGCAGGCCATCGCGGCGGGCCAACCGGTCGGCACGCTCGTCCTGGCCCAGGGCAAGACCATCTGCTCGCGGAAGCGATGGATCGGTTTTTCCGCCCGGCTCTGCGGGCATCTCATCGTCGATGCCGGTGCGCGCCAGGCGATCGGATACCAGGGTGGCAGCCTGTTGGCGATCGGCGTGGTGGGAGTGGGAGGCAATTTTCGGAAGGGCGACCTGGTGGCCCTTCGAGATCCGGCCGGCCAGGAATTTGCCCGCGGTTTGACGAATTACCGCTCGGACGACCTGGAACGCATTAAAGGTCTTCGCTCGGATCGGATCGCCCAGGTCCTGGGCCATCGCCCGTACGAAGAGGTAATTCATCGCGACAACCTGACCGTCCTGTAATGGCCCGCCCCGTTCTTGCGACTCGGACACACCCGCGGCGGACGGTGTGGCGAAGCGATGGATGGCGTGGCGACACCAAGGGTGACTGCAAGGGCCGCGGAGTGGGTCGGTGGTGCAACGCCTTCTGGGAACAGGTGCCAGTCGATCGGATCAGGTATCGGTGCATGGCCCCTTGGCGAATGCGTCGGATGTTGCGTAAACTGGTGTCTGGTTTGGGATTGCCAGAGTGGCGGAATTGGCAGACGCGCTGGATTCAAAATCCAGTGTCCTTAAGGACGTG
>CAYNDU010000126.1:0-11639 GCA_964395615.1 uncultured Pirellulaceae bacterium
ATCTCGTGGTCGGACAGTCGACTTCATGGACTTTGAGTCACCTCGTTGTTAGCGGCGCCGCGGAGCCCTTTTGCCCTTGGAGATCGAGGAGGTAAAGGGGTCAGGAGTCAATTGTGCGAAGCACCCTACGGGCCATTCCGGCAATTGACTCCTGACCCCTTTACCCTAACTCGGATCGCTTCAACATCTTCAAAGCGCAGTTTCCGCCCCAGCCTTCAAAAATCGCCAAGTGCACATAGAGCATGGCCAACGGTTCAAGCTGCCGCGCGATCCGAAGTGGCCCACAATCAATGGGAACCATGCCTATCGATTGGGCCAGCTCCGCCACCACCCGCTTGCCCCCTTCGGAATCCCCGCAGAAGAACATGTCGGCCCGAGTATCTCCGTAAAGGGGATTCTCCATCGTTGCGGCACTAAGCGTATTGAAAGCTTTAACCACCTCCGAGCCCGGATACCACTCGGCTAACTGCTCGGCCGCCGAAGTGCTGTAGCCAAACTGCAGACCCGAAAGATCGGCCGTCAGCGGGTTCATGCAGTCGATCAGAATCTTGCCCGTGAGGTCAATCGACTCACCTGGCGGGTCGACCTTTGAATCGGACGGACGCTGAGCATCGTTCAGGATTCCCCGAGCTGCTTCCCAGGGGACCGCCAACAACACAACGTCACTCTGGGCGATCGCCTGGCGGCAACTCCCCACCACGACTCCAGTCAACTCATCATGGCCCAAGGAATTCGGCCGGTAATCGGACGCTGAGCGCGCACCGAAGATGACTTCGTGTCCGGACCGGATCCAGCCCTCTCCCAGCGCTCGACCGACGTTTCCCGTCCCCAAAACGGCGATTTTCACTTGTCTTGATCTCCTGCCACGCGGGGGGCCCATTGTCGAAAAGCGTAATCATCGCCCATTGACGGATATGGAACAACCGTAGCCCTATATGAACTATACGCATGGTCAGTAGGCCTGGCGCGGATATAATGCCCAACACCACTCGTTTGGGTTGTTACTGAATGGCCGGCCTTGAAACGTCCGACCGGCGGCTGGGCAGTGCCCCTTTTGATAACCTATTTTGGAAAGGCGGAAGCGTTTGAGGGGCCCGACCGGACGTCCAAACAGATTGACCCACTTTGATTCACGACCGACCCGGCCGGCTCCCGACGCTTCCCCAAAGACACTCCGTGCCGGGGGTCGTTAACTGTTGCCTTCGAAACGGAAGCGGCACCGCGCAGGGTACTCAGGGGTCGAGAAGACTCGGACGGTGCATTCCGCCTGCCTTAGGTTGCGACCTCGCGGGTAACCTGCGATGTGATGGCTGATCACGGCCGACGGCCGCGACCGGTTACGAAGAAATAGACTCGACGAGGCATCCAAACCACGAGCCAACATGCGCCGTCGTCCGCACGATTTTGAATTCCAGGCTCAAACAGCTTCAATGGGGTCACCATGTCGAATCATCGAAAATCGGGAAAACCTCGCGTTATTCGCTTCTTGTTTGACTATTCGCTGTTTCTTATTGGCGGAGCCGTGTTGGCCCTGATTTGGGCCAATCTGGACAAAGAAAGTTATCACCACTTTGTTCACTTCGACGTCACCGCCATGGTCGGCGCGGATCACGCCGAAGCGGAGCATACGGAGCCCGGCCGATTGGAATCAACGGATCCGGCAGGTGGCAGCAGTGACTCGGCGCATGACAAGAACGGTCCGACGACGGCATCGGACGAACGCACCGAAAAAACGACGGCGAAAGCGGCCGGGCATGCGGCTCAAATCGGAACGACAACGGGCAGCCACGGATTGACTCTTCATTTCTTGATCAATGACGTCCTGATGGCCCTGTTCTTTGCGATTGCCGGCAAGGAAGTATGGGAATCCATGTTGCCAGGAGGCGCATTATCAAACCCAAGGAAGGCGGCCACTCCACTGCTGGCAACCGCCGGTGGGATCATAGGGCCGGCGGCACTGTTTTGCGTGGGTGCCATCATGCTGGGCCAATCGGGCTGGTTTGGCCAGGAAGGTGTCCTTGGCCGCGGCTGGGCGGTTCCCTGCGCAACGGATATCGCGTTTAGCTACCTTGTGGCACGGCTCATTTTTGGCGTTGGGCATCCGGCCATCGCGTTCCTGCTACTGCTGGCCATCGCCGACGATGCGGCCGGCTTGTTGATTCTGGCCGTCTTCTATCCGCAGGGCGAACTTCAATTCAGCTGGCTACTTTTGTCGGTCGCAGCAATGGGCCTCTGCTTCGCGTTTCGTAAGATGCGATTGCAGAGTTTCTGGTGGTACCTGTTGATCCCAGGAACCATGTCCTGGTTCTCGTTCTACTTTGCTGGAATTCATGCCGCGCTGGGGCTGGTACCGATCATTCCCTGCTTCCCTCACGCTCATACCGACCTGGGCATCTTCGCGCGGGATGAACTGAAGCGACAGGACACTCTCAATGAATTCGAACATTGGTGGAAGAACCCCGTCGAGATCATCCTGGGTCTGTTCGGTTTGGTAAATGCAGGCGTCGCATTTGGCAACGTCGGCGGAGCGACCATGCTGGTCCTCGTCGGCTTGCTGGTCGGCAAACCACTTGGCATCACTCTTTTCACGTGGATGGCCGAACGAGTTTTCAAGTTGGAGATTCCCGCAGGCATGAACTACCGCCACATCGTTACACTCGGAGCGGTAGCCGGCATCGGATTCACCGTGGCACTGTTTGTGTCGGAAGCCGCCTTCCCCGCCGGCATGTTCGCGGACGACTTGCGGGACTCAGTCAAGATGGGAGCGCTCGCCAGTTTTGGTGCGGCCGTGGTGGCCTTCATCGTAGCGCGTGTGCTCGGCGTCAAGCCTTTGGCCGATGGGGAACCGGTGGGAAACTCGGCCGTCGTCGCTGAAGAAGCGGCGGCCTGATCATCCAACGTTGTCGTGGCGCATCCACCGAGACTAACTCGGTGGAGAGCCGCAGGGTCCAGCCCGAACCGGTCGCTGACCTGTTAACGAGCTACGCAAACGCCGATTCATTCGGTCGGCGACGCTTCCCATCGGCGCCCCGGCATCTCGCCACCAACGACGCGCGTCCACCGAGCCGTATCGCCTCGTGCGATTCGCTGCCAACGCGCTGCCACCGGGACGAGCACGGTCGTAGCGACTGCGAATATGCGTGCGATGGTCGCGCCAACTTGAAGAAAATTTCCATCTCAAGAAAACCGACCTTGACCGATTCTCGGGAATGGAATATTCTCCCGCCTCGTCGTTAACAATAACTGTTCGGCGAACAGGAGCAGCCACGTGGAAGAGCCTGCATGGGAAGCGTGCGAGTCACGTTTCTGCGGGCCGCGGAGCGTTGTCCGTCGGCATGGAAGCCGGCGACCGTTTCGTCAAAACTCGTGCGGCTGGAAAACGAATCTGGGCTGTTCGTGTCGCAGGGAAGTGGCACTCAATACCGTCCAATCGCTCCCGGAATAAGCGCTGTCCTTTGCCCCCCTAGGATATCGTGGCTGCCGGGAGCTTTTTTATTTCTTGCTCGCGCCCCCCGGCCCGCTTCTCCCAGCCGCCTCGTCAGTCGAGTCGGCGCCGGCCGCCCGCTCCCGGCCGGCAACGGCACGTTTCAACAGGTATTCAATCTGGCCGTTGACACTGCGCAGTTCTTGCTGTGCCCACGCTTCAAGCTGCCGATAGAGCTGCGGGTCAATGCGCAGTGGAAATGCCTTGCGAGTTGCCATCCCGTTGTGCTCGACTAATTCCCGTTGTTGCCGAAGAGACCGGCCGGCAACGATGGCCGACCGGTTACATAGCACGCGATCTTCCCTCGATTACCCGTGTTCCCAAGGGCCCATTTATGCATAGAGCGTGCCGGTGTTGATCACAGGAGTGGCTTCCGTTTCACCACACAACACCACCAACAGATTGCTGACCATGCTCGCCTTACGCTCCTCGTCCAACTCGACGACGTTGTTCTCCGTCAAGTCGCGCAGCGCCATTTCCACCATGCTCACCGCACCATGGACGATTTTTTGTCGCGCGTCGATGATCGCCTCGGCCTGCTGGCGGCGGAGCATGGCTCCGGCAATTTCGGGAGCATAGGCCAAATGGGTCAAACGGGCTTCTTCAATCAGTACGCCCGCCTTCCCCACGCGATCCTGCAGTTCCTTCTGCAATTCCGCCGAAACGTCGGTGACACAGCTTCTCAACGTCGACTCGTCCTCCTCGCCATGGTCGTAGTTGTAACTATTGGCCAAGTGCCTTACGGCCGATTCGCTCTGCACCTCCATGTAATCCTCGTACCTATCCACGTCAAAACAGGCTTGAGCCGTGTCCTTCACCTTCCAAACCACCACCGCCGCGATTTCGATTGGGTTACCCCGCTTGTCGTTGACCTTCAGAACCTTGCCATTCAAGTTGCGTGACCGCAACGAAATCCGCTTTTTCGTATTCAGTGGATTCGTCCAGCGAAATCCGCTGTCTCGCGATGTGCCGTGGTAGGCACCGAAGAGGATCAGAACCCTGGCAACGTTTGGCTGCAACGTGAAAAACCCAAAGCACAAAAACGTTGCGAGCCCGATCGTCAGGACGCCCGCTACCAACCACCAGAAATTTGGCAGACCGCCGGTCCTTTCCGCGGCAATGGCCGTAAAAACAAACCGTGTGATCATCCCAGCACCGGCAAAAAATACGCCGATGGTTGCCAGCAACATGCCCCAGCCGTTCAACGTGGAGACCGTTCGCTCCTGGTTCATCGCTCGCTCCTTTCAAACCAATCTCGTGGTGATCCCAGGTATCGCCCAAGCGACCTGGCATGATATGCATATGATATCACTTTGATGTCTATTCGTCCACAGGGCGTCGATCTTGGAACGAGTCGGAGATAATCCGGACAGAATCTGGCACGGCAGAAACCGGGACCACGAAAAATGCCGTTACCCGGCATGACTCGGCCGGCGCGTCAGCGGGCGCGTCGGCTGGCGCGTCAGTCGGCGACCAATTGGCCGCAATCCAGCTGCACTTCCCGGGTGGCTCGTTCTGCCGCGATCGGATCGTGGGTAACCATCAAGACCGCTCCGCCGTCGGCGGCGAACGAGCGCAACGCATCGAGCACCACGGTGGCGTTTTCCGGATCGAGATTCCCGGTCGGTTCATCGGCCAGCAGCAGTCGAGGTTGATTGAAAAGCGCGCGCGCCAGGGCAACCCGTTGCTTCTCGCCAACACTCAATTCGGCCGGCACATGGTGCGCTCGATCTCCCAGCCCGAACTGATCGACCAACGCGACGGCCCGCTGTTCCGCTTGGGGTCGGCATGTCGGCACATTGGCGGTAAGCACATTTTGGAGCACGTTCAGGTAGGGAACGAGATGAAATTGTTGGAATACGAACCCGATATGCTCGGCACGAAACTTACTCCGCTCGTTAGCTGACAGTTCGTAGGGGTCCTTTCCTGCGACCTGCACTCGGCCCGAGGTCGGGCGCAGCAACGCGCCGGCCATCAGCAGCAACGTGGTCTTGCCACAACCACTGGGACCACGAATCGCTACGGCCTCTCCGGTTTCCACGGCGAGTGAAATTGCTCGGACAGCCGACACGTCGCCCTTCTTCGTGTGGTACGTCTTGGTCACTTCCTCGATCTTCAACATATCTATGCCTCTTTCAATACATCTGCGGGGTCTCGTTGAGCGGCGAGCAGAGCGGGGATCCAGCCGGCCACCACGCTCAACGAGCAACCGATCAACAGGGCCGCGCAGAGCAGTGGCCAGGAGATTAACCCTTGGGCGCCCAATAGATGGACACTTGCTTCCTCTCTCAACACGAGTGCGGCGCCGAGGCCGGCACCGACACCGACGGCCGTTCCGATCACGCCTGTCAGCAGGTAGCGAGTCAGGAACAGGATCAGTATCTGCGATGCCCGATAACCAATGGCGCGCAGGATCCCAACCTCGGACCGTCTGCCGCGAGCGTTGACCAGTGCCAATAACAGAATCCACACGCCACAGCCGGCAACGACACCCGGCACAACCAGGCCGGCCAGTTTCTCCCGCTCAGCCTGCAATTGCCGCTGCTGTTCTTTCTCGCGTACGACGGCCGACTCCGCTTCTTCCTTCACCTGGGCACGCGCTTCGCTTCGGGCCAACGCCTTTGACCCGAACTCGATGACTTTTGTGTCCGGGAGGACAGCATGAATTTCCGCTCGGATCTTATCGATAACCGACGAGCCGATACAGACGCATTCGAGAGCCAGGATCGAGTTGATTTGGCCGGGCAGTTCAAGCAAGTCTTGCGCGTCCTTCAACGGAATCCAGACACCGATGTCATCCTTACTTCCACGCTGAGCATTACATTTCTGAATCTTGAACTCGCGCCCGAGTAACGTGACGGTCTGACCGACCTGCAGATTCAGGCTCTGCTGCAATTCGTAGCCGATCACCATCTGTCCATCTGGCACCGGTTGGATCAGGGGCGATCGGGGCGCTTTTGCCAGATTCGGAATCTCGCCCTTGACGCCGACGAGAATCACCGTTCGCTTCACCTCTGGCCACTTGATCTTCCGAGCGAGTGTCGGCAGAAAATGGCGGACGGCAAGCAGTTTCGAGCGACCCATACGGCCCACATAGTCTTCGGGCATGGTCGCCTCGGCATAGTCCATGGCATGCCATTTCGCGATGTCCTGGGCGGCCGGCAAGACAGCAAGATTGAAACTGAGCTTGATAGTGGCCTTCCGCATTTCGTCCTGCAGTTGTTTCAACTGCCTGGCCAAATGCGCTTCCTTTTCGGCCAGCATTCGACCGGCGCGCAGGTCGTAGGTTCGCAGCGTCGCATCGACGCTCAGCATCGTAGCCGAGGCGATCGCGACGGCGACAACTGCCAACAGAAAGGACCGCTTACGACGCCCGATTTCCAATAGCACCATTCTAGCGATCGACATACCGACTCCTCCCTATCACGATTCTGACCGTCTCGACGGACGACGCGTTGACGATCCCTTTCATTCACGTCCCAACGTGGCGACCGGGTCCAACGCAGTGGCCGCCCGGACCGGCAGGTAGCTCCCCATCAAGCCGGCCAGCAGGCCAATGCCGAGCGAGAACAGCAGGTATCGCCCGATCAACTCGACGGTCACCAAAGACAACCAACTGTCCGCACCGGTTAACATCAGCGAACTCGCGACCCCGGCCACAAATCCGCAGAAGCCGCCGACCAGGCCCAATATGACGGCCTTGCCAAGGAACAAATTTCGGACGGTGGCAAGGGGAAACCCAATCGCCATCAAGATCCCTGTTTCCGCAATGCGCTCTCGAACATTCGTGTACATCAGCAACCCAATCCAACCGGCACAGACGACCGCCCCCAACGGCAGCAGCAACATCAGGGCCTTTGCTCGCTCAGCCCGCAATAACTCCTGTTTGGATCGCTCATGTTGGATAGAAGCCGCGGCCTGATCGGCGATTTTTACGCGAGCGTGAGCGCGGCTCAGTGTTTCCGATGCAAACTCAACGACCTGCACCATCGGCATGACGTCGGCCACCCGCCGCTTCACTTCCGATAGGTGGCCCCACACCCGCGCGTGCTCGACAATCAACAGCTCATTGATCCGACCCGGTTGATCGAACATCTCCTGGGCCTCCGAGAGGTCGACCCAAATCGTGATGTCGTCCTTCGTCCCTCCCTCTTCCAATACCTCGGTGATCCGCAATTCGTGGCCACCCAAGGAGACCGTTTGACCGGCCACGAGTTTCAGCCCCTGACTCAACTCGAATCCAACCCGGCAGGTCCCACGTTTGACAGGCTCGCGCAACGGCCGGTCGTCACACACCGAGGTATCCAGAATTCGCTCGGTGCCGATTCCGACAACCAGCACGGTCCACCGGTTTTCCGGCCAGACGTATTTCGTGCGAAGAAGAGGCAGGAACCGGTCGACCAGACCTTTGGTAGTCGCCAGCTGAGCGCCGAGCTCATCCGGCATCGTTTTTTCGGCAAAGTCGTCGGCGTACCAGTCACCCAGCGACTGATCTGTCGGCAGAAGCACGGCGTTGTATCCCAAGCGCTGCATCGACCGTCGCACATCGTCGCTCAACTGACTCATGTTCTCCCGTGTCTTTTCCGCCTCGGCCACCACGGATTCTTCTGTCTGCCGATCGTGAAGTTCAAGAAACGCGAGCACTCCGACCAAGAGTCCAACGGCCGCGGCCACGCCAACCAGAGCCAGCAGGCAGTTGATTTTTCGATGTGCGATTTCCCGCACAATCATCGTTAGAATCGCCATAGATACTCCGCCCGTGTTCGGCATCTCCGCGTTCCGCGCCATCGCTCGCAGTCAACGGCCGACCACTTATCCTATACGCTGTGCGACTCGAACGGTAGCGTCGCCTTACGACGAACCAGCCACCGATACGTCCCACTGCCGACCTGCTCGACGGCGACGGAAGTTCGAGCGGGCAGAATCGGCCATTCGTCGAACCGTTCCGCAACTTTCGATTTACGGCCAAGACGCGTCGGCGGAGACTCTCCTCCGTCGTAGCAATCGAAGAGGCACCGTCCATCGAGCACGATGGCAGCGTCTTACCAGACAATCCGTTATAATCAGCGAGCCGGTTCGTCGACCGGCGTTATTGAAACACCGACAACTGGGAGACACCATCCGTGAAATGTTCACTGATCCTGCTTTACCTCTGCGTGGCCGTGCTTTTGACCGGAGCGAAACCGGCAGACAACCCGTTCTTTGGCGAATGGAAAACACCCTTCGGCACGCCCCCCTTTGACCAGATTCGGCCCGAGCACTTCATTCCGGCAATCGAGAAGGGAATCGAGGTTCATTCTTCCGAAATTGCGGCGATCGCCAACTCGACCGAACCTCCGACTTTCGAAAACACGGTCGTGGCCCTGGACCGAAGCGGAAAGACGCTGGACCGCGTCACGAATGTCTTCTTTGCGCTTGAATCGGCGCTCACCGGCGAACAGATGCAGGAGATTGCCAAGAAACTCTCGCCTGCCTTGTCTCGGCATGAGGACGCCGTCCTCTTGAATGACAAGCTGTTTCAGCGTCTGAAGACGGTCGTTGATCAGACCGGCCGACGGGACCTGACTGGTGAACAAAAGCGACTGCTCAGTGAAACCTATAAGAAGTTTGTCCGAGGCGGTGCGCTGCTCAAGGGAACGGCCAAGGATCAGCTCACGGAAATCAATGCACGACTATCCGTGTTATCGCTCAAGTTCGGCGAAAATGTGCTGAAAGAGAACAATCGTTTTGAGATGGTGATTGACGACCGAGCGGACCTGGTGGGACTCCCCGACGGGATCATCGCAGCTGCCGCAGAGACGGCGAACGAACGTGGACATGAAGGAAAATGGGTCTTCACACTACACAAACCCAGCATGATACCCTTTCTGCAATACTCACCGAAACGCGACCTGCGCCGCAAACTCTATATGGGCTACACACATCGGGGCGACCATGGCGACAAGTTCGACAATAAGAAGCTGCTTGCCGAGATGGCGGCGCTGCGCGTTACACGAGCCCGCCTTCTTGGATTCCCCACGCACGCCCATTACGTGCTCGACGATGTAATGGCCAAGGAACCCGAACAGGTCTACAGTCTGTTGCACAAGGTCTGGACCCCCGCTCTTGAAAAGGCAAAACAGGAAGTGGCGGAAATGCAGCAGATGATCGATGCCGAAGGCGGTAAATTCCGATTGGCGTCGTGGGACTGGTGGTACTATGCCGAGAAAGTCAAGAAGGCCAAGTACGACCTCGACGAGGAGATGCTGCGGCCCTACTTCCAATTGGAGAACGTTCGTGATGGTGCGTTCGAGGTTGCTCATCGCCTGTACGGCCTGCAGTTCAAGGCGCGCCGCGACATTTCCGTCTATCACGAGGATGTATCCGTGTTTGAGGTGCTGGACGCCGAAGGAGACCACGTCGGTATCCTCTACGTCGACTACTTTCCAAGAGCCAGCAAAAGGGGCGGCGCCTGGATGGCCGAACTGCGTTTTCAACGAGAGAACGAGGGCACGGACATTCGGCCGATCATTTACAATGTCGGAAATTTTTCGAAGCCGACCGGCGATAAACCGTCGCTTCTCTCCTTTGAAGAAGTGTCCACCCTGTTTCACGAATTCGGCCATGCATTGCATGGCCTGGTCTCGCGCTGCAAGTACCGAACGCTGTCTTGCACCAACGTCGCTCGTGATTTTGTGGAGATGCCGTCGCAGATCATGGAGAACTGGGCAGCCGAACCCGAGGTCCTGAAACTCTATGCCCGTCATTTTCAAACCGGCCATCCGATTCCTGACGCACTCATCGACAAGATCCGCAAGGCGCGCCATTTCAACCAGGGGTTTGCGACAACCGAATACCTGGCCGCCGCTTTTCTCGACATGGATTGGCATACGATGCGTGAATCGCAACCGGACATCGATGTGCACGCATTCGAATCGGCCAGCATGCAGAAGATCGGCCTGATTGAGGAAATCGTCCCCCGTTACCGCAGCGAGTACTTCCGCCACATTTTCGCCGGAGACTATTCGTCGGGTTACTACTCCTATGTCTGGTCAGAAGTGCTCGACGCTGACGCATTTCAGGCTTTTAAGGAAACCGGAAACGTATTCGACCCAACCGTCGCCACGAAGTTTCATGACATTATCCTGTCACGTGGCGGCACGGCGGACCCTATGAAAATGTACCGGGAATTTCGGGGCCACGATCCGGCCATCGAACCGCTACTCAAGAGACGTGGGCTGAAGTAGCCGACCGAAGATCCCCGCTCCCACCGGCTGCTTCAATCGGTGCAAACCGTGCAACGGGCCACCGTGCTGCAGACCGAGCACAAGCGTGCCCCGATCCTGGGGACCGCGGCCGGGCCTCGATCCACTCGGAGCCGCACGGCCGGTACAATCGCTGGAATCGTCCCGATCGAGCGAGCAACTTTGGGCGGACGGACAGGGAGCGAGACACGGACGAAACGCTGAATTGAGTGCTCGGACGAACGCAATCGGTGAATATATAATGACTTAAGCAGTTCTCAATGGCGACGGGCCTCGGTGGTGGGGATCGTCCAAATGAGGTCAAACTTGCTTGCCATTTGATTTCCCCCAAATTACCATGAACGTCTTGGAGTAAACCTTGGAGTAAGTCGTCTCGGCTCGAATTGGCCGAGATCTCTTGTTGCCAGAATTTGCGCAACCGGCCTGTCGTGCGTCCGGACCGCTTTTGAACGGCCGGCGCGGATTAGCGACAAGGAATGTGGTTACCACCTGATCTTTGGTCATTCGGACCGTCGAGTCACGCAGCCAGCAACCACTTTAGCGTAGCACCGACCGTTGGAAGGGGAACGTATCGATGAGCCAGAGCAAGGCAGTCGGATGGATGAGTCTGGTCTTGATCGGCTGGATGTCTGCGCCGGCCGTAGCGGCGGACAAGAGCGCAGTTCAGCTGTATGGGATTGGCGTCCACGATTACTTCTCCGCCAACTATCAACGGGCCGTTGATTCACTCAGCGCTTCAATCAAGGCCAAAAAATCTGATCCGCGCCCGTTTTATTTTCGGGGCCTCGCACTGGCACAATTGAAGGGACTCGATGCGGCGATCGCCGACTTTCGACTTGGCGCCGATACCGAGGGCAACCGGGCCGACCGACCGTACGACCTCGATGTTTACCTTCAACCGGTCCGTTTCT
>CAYNDU010000127.1:0-11628 GCA_964395615.1 uncultured Pirellulaceae bacterium
CAAGCAAAGTCGATTCCGTTTATCCGGACGATTACACCGGATTGCCTGATTAGCAAGTGATCGCACGGACTTGAGTTGCCGCCCCGTCGAATCTCGGTCACTTGACGAGCATGATGGGGCCAAATCGCCAGGACCAGATCCATGGCGCGACATGCTGTGACGGGAAAGCTGCCAGAGTGACATCGAGAGTGCCATGGCAACATTGATTCAAGCCGTTCGGATGGCTTTACATTACGGCGAGACTTACCTCGGTGTGACGGATGTCCTGGGCGAGGATGTCGGACCGCCGCTGGGTGGCGTGTTCACGGCAACGCAGGGGTTGCGCACCGCCTGGAATACTCCTTTGGACGAACGTGGTATTATTGGCGCCGCGATGGGTATCGCCTACGCCGGAGGGCGGCCGGTCGCAGAGTTGCAGTTCTGTGACTATGGCTTCAATACGATTGATCTGCTCAAAGTTGCCGGGAATCAACGTTGGGCGGGAGCCGGAAACTTCGACATGCCGTTGGTCGTGATGACTCCAAGCGGGTCCGGAATCCGCGGCAGCCTGTACCACTCGCACAGCTTCGAAAGCTGGGCCAGTCGCCTGGCCGGGTGGAAGGTGGTCATGCCGAGCGATGCCTATGACGCTTACGGTCTGATGTTGTCGGCCATTGTCGACCCGAATCCCGTGATGGTCCTGTTGCCGAAGGCCTTGTTGCGCGTGCCCGGTCGCCGATCGATCCCCGGCGAACCGGAAGACGCTGATCTTCTGAAGAAACTTATCGACGCCCCGATCGCCGATCGTGCCGGGTGGCAACCGCGGTGGCCGGATGTGGAAGAATGCTACATCCCGTTCGGGACTGCAGATCGAGTGCGCCATGGTCGGCAGGCGACGGTGGTAAGCTATGGTCGTACGGTGCCTTTGTGCGTCCGTGCGGCGGACAAGCTGCGGCAAAAAGAGGGAATCGATTATGACGTGATTGACTTGCGGAGCATCTTTCCGTACGACTGGTCGGCCATCTCCGACAGTATTCTCAAGACGGGCCGAATTCTGCTGGTGAACGAGGATACGGAAGTGACGAATTTTGGCGAGCATCTACTGCGTCGAATCATTGATCGGCATTTTTACGACCTGCTCGTCCGACCCCGCTTGCTGCAGGGTCGCCATGTTCCGGGCATTGGTTTGAACCAGGTGTACGAGCAGAATACGGTTCCCCAGCTGCCGCAGGTCGAACAGGCAATGTTGGAATTGGCGACCGAAAAGGCCTGATGATGATCGAATTCAAATTGCCCGAATTGGGAGAAGGGGTCTACGAGGCGGAACTCGTCGAGTGGTTCGTAGCGCCGGGTGATCGGGTGGAGCATGGAACCACCCTCGCTGAGGTGATGACCGATAAGGCGACCATGGACCTTCCCAGCCCGTTTTCCGGTCAACTGGGTGAGCTGCTTGCCGAATCGGGTGATGTGGTCGAAGTCGGGCAGGCGATTCTTACGTACACTTCGATTGCTGCCGCTGACCGGCGGGAGGAGCCGACGGTACTTTCCCAGGCCGACGCCCCCACTCGAGAGGATTCGGCCGGCGGCTCACGTCGTCTTCCGATGACTCAGTCTGCGCACCGGGAGCGACCGGGGGCCGACCCCGAACCGAATGGGAACGGTCGCCAGACGGACACGCCTCCCGCCGCTCCGCCAGTTCGTCGCCTGGCGAGATCACTCGATATCCCACTCTCCGCGGTCCGTGGCAGCGGTCCCGACGGCCGCATCCTGTTGGATGATTTGAGTCATTATATTCGGCAAGGTCGAGATCCACGGCCGCCGGCGGGAAAGCCGGTTCGCGGCGCGTTTGATCTGGGCGTTGCTGGAGAGCGAATCAAAATGAAGGCACTGAGACGCTCGATTGCCCGCAATATGATCGAGTCGAAAGAGAACGTGCCCCATTTCACCTACATCGACGAATGTGACGTTTCTGCTCTGGTGGCGCTGAAGAACCAGCTGAAGCGACCTCTCTACAAGAAAAAGGTCAAGCTGACTCTCTTGCCGTTCTACGTGAAGGCCATTACCCGAGCGCTGCAAGCGGTGCCGTTGGTCAATGCCACACTGGATGAAAAGAACAACGAAATCATCTGCCACGACCAGTACCATGTTGGCGTGGCGATGGCCACGCCCAATGGCTTGATGGTTCCGGTAATCCACGATGCCGACCAGCGAGGGATCGCAGGAATTGCCAAGGAAGTGGAGCGACTGGGGCGTGCCGTACGTGCCGGAAGCGTGGATCGGAGCGAGTTGCGGGGCAGCACGTTCACACTTTCGTCGGTCGGCAACTTCGGCGGGCTCGTGTCAACGCCGGTGATTCACTTCCCTGAAGTTGGCATTATGGCTGTTGGCAAGGTCTTCAAACGTCCCGTGTTCGACGACCAGGATCGCGTGGTCCCAGCACGCATCGCCTACCTGTCTTTCTCGTTCGACCATCGAGTGATCGACGGTAATGTCGGTGCCATCTTCTCTAACGCCGTCATCGAACAGCTCCAGCATCCAGAAGCGCTGTTGTAGATCCGCGCTGCGCGGCCGTTTTCCGTCAGGAGTGAGGATCGTCGTTCGACCATGAACGGCAAGGTGTAATCGAACTGATGTCGATTACCGTCCAACGACACGCGGACCTTAACGCCTTGGCGTCGTTCGGCGAAGGAACGAACACAACCACATCACAGTATGGAACGGCTCGAATATTCAAGTCACCAAGGTGCCTCCATTCTCGTTCGGTTGACCAGTCGATTCGGGATGCAGCACGTCGCGTAAAGCGGCGTTGAAAGAACGGGCGGTCGGCCGGTGCCATCGATTGCCAGAGGGACTCGTCGCCGTAAGTGACTGGCCGAGCACCGTGGTTCTTTAGCCATTGTCGGCTGAGGCCGATTCCATATGGTTCAAAATCCCAACGACCGCGATGGACGCGTCTAATGCGGCGCGCTGCGCGTTGACCGAGAGGAACTTCCGTGAAGCAAACGACGGAGTACTTCCCACGAATCTCCTGAGTCGAGGCACACAGCATTTTCTGGTCGACGATCCTCAAGAGCGTGCCGAGGGCGGAATGATCTGAGTCACGGAGGCTCAGTATCATCGCTTCGAGATAATCGTCTTCGGATTGACCCGGCCACGGGCCCGTTGATGCTCGTGTTCCGTGCCACAAGAATTCGCGCAGGTCGATCGCACCGGGATGCAGGGCTTCGTTCCCTTGGTCCCCAAGAAGTCCGTTGTGAGACTCCCAGCCTGGCGAACGTTGACCGGGCACAGGGTCGGCTCCTGGCCGGTCGGCCACCGACACATCGCCTCGTACGACCAGGCGACTGAGACAGCGTACCGGCTGATCAACGGTGCCCTCCTCCTGCAGGAGGTGTTGCATGAGCTGTGCCACGTGACCGCCAGGTCGTACAGACCGGTGGTAGATCACGTCACTCGCTGACGCGATCAGGCGATCGGCCAGCGGTAGGGCAGGACCATTGATCGACATGGCCGGCGGCGATGGAATGGCGGGAAAGGTCATTGCCGCACCCGGCTCGGTGACCTCCAGCGAATCCAGACATTGAAGGAACCAGTCGGCCCAATCGATCGAACGTCGCGTCACACGAAACCGAATCATGCGTAGATCAAACAGGGTCGCCGCACGTACCAGGTAGGGGGCCGCGGCGGACGTATCTGCCGACACGACCAGGTCGAATCGAGGGTCTAATCTCAGGAGCACGCTTCTTAGGGCAGCGAACCAATCGCGTCGAGCGGTCACGGAATGCCCAAGTCGAGAGGAAAGGAGTCCGAGGCGGCGTCCTGCGGGAATACCCTGCCGCCACCAGTACCAGCGTGGTTCCAACAGCCCTGAAACTCGAAGGCCGGCTCGTCCCGGAAGGCCCCACGTGAGGCAGGTGGCATGCGGAATATCGCTCGGCAAGACCTCCTTCAATCGTTGGCGCAGTTGGCCCGTCTTCTTGCGATGACCGGACGGCTGGTCGGCGGACGAATCGTCGGCCAAATACTCGGCCACTATTTCGCACAGCAGAGCGCCCGAAAAGACGTTACTGCTCGAGGGGCCGACGAGGGCCCGACTCGGTTCGCCTGCCGGGCGGGCAGAATGCCTCCATGAATCCATTGGCGGTGAACTTGTGTGGCCGAGGCACAAAGGTATGGTGACCGGTGTCTGCCTCGGCGATGGCGGTTGGAGAGTGCTTGGATGCCGTGCAGTCACCAGGCGTGGCTGCGGCCCCAATCGGTCGATGGCGGCCCTGACGCCGTCTGCCCGTGCCGTTTTGTCGTGTTCTTCGACGTGGCTATTGCGAGCGGGATCGAATGACTTCCCGGGAAGACCTGTTCGGCTCTTGCAGCTGATTCTCTCAGGCCGATTCGGCCACGCGCCGAGGGGCGAGTACGTGTTCGATTCCGTCCGCCTTGGCGATGACGACCACCCCCTGTTCGCTCACCATGAACCCGCGCGCGCGATCCTGATCCAGGTCGTAACCGATCTGAACGCCCGCAGGAATCTTAACGCCTTTGTCAATAATTGCCCGCCGAATTTTTGCGTGTCTGCCGATGTCGACACCGTGAAAGAGGATCGAGTCTTCGACGGTGGCATAGCTGTTTACTCGGACGGCGGGGCCCAGGATACTGCGCTCTACCCGGCCTCCTGAGAGAATACAACCCTGGCAAATGATGCTATCTAGCGCGCATCCTTGGCGATCCAGTCTGCCATCGCCCCCGAATACGAATTTTGGCGGTGGCAGAATCGGCAGGTACGTACGTATCGGCCAGTGCGCATCGTACATATTCAACTGTGGATCGATTGCTATCAGGTCCATGTTGGCTTCGTAGTACGCGTCGAGCGTGCCGACGTCGCGCCAATAGGCATCTCCCTTGCGATTCTCGTCGCGAAACGGAAAGGCGAAGACGCGATGCGTGTCGATGATCGAGGGAATGATGTTTCGTCCGAAGTCGTGACTACTGGACGGGTCCGTTGCATCGCGGCAGAGTTGTTCAAAAAGAAATCGGGCGGTAAATATATAAATCCCCATGGATGCCAGGCACTGCGAATCGCTGCCGGGAATCGTCTTGGGATCGTCCGGTTTCTCATCAAAACCGATAATGCGCTGCTGGTGATCAACGGCCATCACTCCGAACTGGCGAGCTGCCAGACGATCGACTCGCAGGGCTCCCACGGTCAAGTCAGCCTCGGACTCGGCATGATACTCGACCATCTTCCGGTAGTTCATCTTGTAGATGTGATCGCCGGCCAGGATCACGACGTACTCGGGACGTTCCTTCTCCAAGGCGTAGATATTCTGATAGACGGCATCGGCCGTCCCCTGATACCAGTGCTCGTCAATACGTTGTTGAGGGGGAACGACATCGATGAACTCGTCCAATTCGCGGCAAAAGAATCGGCGCCACCCCAGGTTAATGTGACGGTCGAGGCTCATTGCCTTATACTGGGTCAGCATCAGCATCTTGCGAATGCCGCTGTTCAAGCAATTTGACAGAGTGAAGTCGACGATTCGGTAGGCACCCCCGAACGGGACGGCCGGCTTGGCCCGGTCGCGCGTCAGAGGTTCCAATCGCGAACCCTTGCCTCCTGCCAAGACCACCGCCAACGTATTGCGCATCACAGCACACTGCCTCCAATGTTGGTCACTCGATCCTGGTCGTTCAAGTCACACTTTGATTGTACCCCTTTTTACGAAACGGCTAAATAGGAGTATCGTACCACTGCCGCAGCCACATCTCGAAGAACAACAGTGACCAGAGCCGATGTGAATGATCAAATCGCCGTTGCTCGTGCTCGGCAATGAGACATCGGATGTAATCGGGTCGGAAGAAGCCCCTTCGTTGTGCCCGTTCAGATAACAGCACGTCATGCGTCATCTCGCGCAGCTCATGGCGAAACCAGTGATCGAGGGGGACTCCGAAGCCCATCTTCGGTCGATCCCATATTGTGTCAGGAAGCAGCGGTCCGAATTGTTCGCGCAGCATCAATTTGCCTCGGCCGCGACGGTAGTGCCAGTCGATCGGACAACGGGCCGCGAATTCAACCAGGCGAAAATCGAGGAACGGTTGACGACATTCGAGCGAATGGGCCATGGACGCGATGTCGACTTTCGTCATCAGGTCACAGGGCAGGTAGGTCTGTAGATCACAAAGCGCCGTGCGCGATATCGGGTCGCGCTCGTTCAACGCGGAGAACTCGTTTTCGAGGAACTCGTACGGATCCTCGTTTGGAAGCCGGCTCAGGAATTGATCCTCATAGAGGTCGACTCGCCGCGCTGAATTGAAGGTCGAGATCCAGTCGAGGTAGCGGCGACCGGGAGACATCGACAGCGCCTCGCAGAACCGTTTCATTTGTCTCAATTTCGACTTCTGCCGGCTCGACGTCGGAATGCGTTGCCAGAATGGGGCGCCGAACAGTCGGCGCAAGGGTGCAAGCCGATCGAGTCGGCTTCCCAGATCGACCGCCTTGTATCGCGGATATCCGACGAACAGTTCATCGCCCCCATCGCCCGTCAGCGACACGGTCACAAACTTCCGCGTCAACTCCGACACGTACCACGTGGGAATGGCCGAACTGTCGGCAAACGGCTCGTCGAAGTGCCAGACCATTTTCGGCAGTATGGCAACCCCGTCCGGTTCGACCTGAAACTCGTGATGGTCGGTGCCAAGATGCTGGGCTACTTGGCGAGCGTAGACGCTCTCGTCGTATTCATGGACCGGAAAGCCAATCGAAAACGTTTTGATCTTTTGTGATGACTCTTGCTGCATCAGAGCGACGATCAGCGACGAGTCGACTCCGCCTGATAGAAAGGCACCCAACGGTACATCACTCTGCATGCGCAATGCCACCGACGACCGCAACAGTTTCCCAAGTGTCTCGCCTGCCTGTTTGCGGTCCAAGTTGGCCGAATGTCCAAGGTCGGGTTCCCAGTACCTGTTGATTCGAATAGCGCCCTGTTCGTAAATACCGTAATGTCCCGGGGGCAGCTTACGAAACCCCTGCAGAATCGACCGGGGGTGGGGAACGTACTTGAAGGTCAGATAATGGTCCAGTGCGGTCGGGTCGATCGTTCGTCTTAATCCCGGAACCTGCAACAAACTCTTCAGCTCACTGGCAAACAGCAGGCGATCCGGTTGCGACCGGTAGACCAGTGGTTTCTGCCCCAAGCGGTCGCGGGCAAGGACCAGGCGATTGCGGCGCCCGTCCCAGAGGGCCAGGGCGAACATCCCGTTCAGGTGGGAAAAACAATCGACGCCCAGGTCTTCGTACAGGTGCACAATGACTTCGCCGTCGCCGTTCGTGCGGAACTGATGGCCGGCGCCTTCAAGTCTCTGTCGCAATTCGGCGAAATTATAAATCTCGCCATTGAACACAAGGCGGACCGTACCATCCTCGTTGGAAAGCGGTTGTCGAGCGCATTCGAGGTCGATGATCGACAAACGTCGAAAACCGAGCGCAACGCCCGGACGTTCTCCGGCCCCTTCTTGTTCGTCGTGTTCGTTCCAATACTGTCCGTCATCGTCGGGGCCCCGGTGATGAAGAGCGTCCATCATAGCCGTCAACACGGGAGAGCTGATGGACTGGTCGCTTGAGGTCCAGACGGCGCCGGTGATCCCGCACATGATGCACTACCTTCCCCTCGACGTTGGCTCGCTCATCAACGGCTCTCCAACTCCGCATACAGTTTCGCGTACGCCGACACCATCTGCTCGACGGAAAACCGACTACCGATGCGGTGTCGGGCAGCGGTTCCCAATTGTTCGGCGAGTGCCGGATCGTCGAGCAACGGAAGGGTCATTCGGGCGAATGCGGCCCGGTCGCCTACTGGTACCAGGTAGCCCGTTTCGCCCGGCACTACCAGGTCGCGATTTCCGGCAATATCGGTTGCCACGACCGGCAAGCCGAGGCTCATTGCTTCCATCACGGCATTCGATTGCCCCTCATATTCGCTTCCGAGCCAAAGGCACTCGCAGTGGGGGAGAATCTCGGCCACGTCGGGCCGGTGGCCCAAGAAATGCACGCGGTCTTCGATTTGCAGGTTCGAGCGGAATCGGTGTAATAGATCATATTGCGGCCCGTCACCGATGATCAACAGGTGCGTATCGTCTCGGACGACCTTCAGTAGCTCGGCAGCCCAGATCAAGTCCTTGTAACGCTTTTGAGGCCACAGTCGGCCGACCGCCGCAATCAGGCGAGACTCGGGCGGCAACCGCAAACTGTTTAGCAACTCCTTTCGATCACCCGAGGGTCCGCCGTTTCGCAAATCCACTCCGTTGGGGATCACCATGAACTTGTCGGCGGCAATTCCATGTTCCACGTAGAAGTCGACGACCCCTTGGCTGTTGGCCACCATTTGATCGGTGCGCCGAGCGAGGTAGCGGTCGATCGCCAGCTCGTGCCAGACCTTCCAGCGGTCGACACAACGTTCTCCGGCCACGATGTGCCGGACTCCGGAGTGCAAAGCTGCGTGGCGGCCGTAGCAATTCGCCGCGAAAATCCAAGTGTGAACGATGGACGGTCGCAAATGCCGGATGAGTCGCCTCGTCCTCCACCATGCCGACGGATCCACCTTCCAACGTTTTGAGATTTCATGGATGGGGATGTCTGCGCGATGGAGTGTATCTGCCAGCGGACCGCCGCGCGTCAGCAGTCCGACATGCACGTCGAATTGGTCCCGGGGCAAGTGGCTGGCCAGCAAGGCCAGTTGCTTTTCCGCGCCTCCGCGGTCAAGAGTCGGAATGAAGAGTAGAATCCGGACCGTCATGGATGGGTTCTTCCTGACGACGATATGAGCTCACGGAATAACTGCTCGTGAGCGGCCACCATGTGATCGAGCGAATGGGATGCCCGCACTCGTTGTACACTAGCTGACTCCGCCCGACGAGACGACTTGCCCCGACCGCTGATCACTTCCAGCAGCGATTCGGCTAACGCCGCCGTCTTGCCCGGGGGTACGAGTCGAACATTTTCCGCCGTGGCAGACAGGGACACTCGATCCGGCGCTTCGCCGGCGACAATCGGCAGCCCGCGACCCGCAGCCAGTAACAGCGAACGGGGAAGGTCCTGGCCTCCGGGCAAAACGTACAGGTCGGCGGCCGACAGGAGCTCATCAAGAGAATCGAAGCTGCCCGGCAACAGGACTCGCCCCACCAGGTCCAGATCTCGCACCTGTTGGTAGAGTATCCCCCGCAGCGGTCCATCGCCGACAATCCACAGCTGAGCCGTCGGTTCGTGCTCAATGACGATCTTCCAGGCGTGGATCAGCAGGTGCAGCTGACGCGATGTTTCCAACGGGCTTTCGGCGACCGCTACCGGCGCGCCTTCCGACACTTGAAGATCGCGGTTGACGTTTCCCAACGCCTGGCGCGCGGCTGCCTGGCCTGGTGACGTCGCGTCGTCCTGAAGGCTCACGCCGTCCGGAATCAAACGGATCTTCTGGAAATCGCACCCCGCCTGCCGCAACTCGCCCAGCACGCCAGTTCTTGTTGCAACCAACGTTGCCGAATTGCGGCATCGTTCGAGCACTCGCCGCTGAGCACGCTTCGTCCTCTCGCCACGGCGAGGCAGTTCGGTACATCTGACGACCACCGGAATACCAGTCGACTGCAAGTATCCGGCGGTGGCATAAGCTTCCTCTCCGAGCTGTGAAACGCATACCAGGTCGTAGTCGGGCCGATTACGGCGCAGCCATCGGACAAGGGCCGGCAACAGGCGAGCCGGCTCTCGGCGAAGTCGTGTCGCGCGCGGCAGACGCTCAACGGGGAACCGAGTGTCGAGCATTTGACGCGGCCATCGAGCGTCAAAATGGGCGGTCAACAGCATGGGAGCCCATCCGGCTTTGGCCAATCCGTTGGCCAGATCCGCGACGAGCATTTCTTCGTTGCCAATGAGGGGCCAATATCGTCGCGTTATCAGGACAATCCGCGTCCGATTCATATCAGGTCGTCCGACAAATCGCCCGCCTCCAACGCCGCCACGTAGGGCAAGTTGCGGTAGAAATCGTTGTAATCGAGTCCGTAACCGACCACGAATGCGTCGGGGATGTCAAATGCTACAAAATCGGGCCGCAAAGAGACTTCCTGGCGATCCACTTTTCGAAGCAAGACGGCCGATCGAATCGAATTCGGACCTAACTCCTCGATCAGGCCGAATACCTGCTTGAGCGTGTGCCCCGTGTCAAATATGTCGTCCACCAGCAGGACGTCCCGATCGGCAATGTCCGGCATCAGGTCGGCGTTGATCGTCAACTGGCCGCGCATCGTTCCGTCGCGATAGCTGCTCGCCTGCACGACGCCGACTCGCAGGGGCATTCCGAGCAGACGGATCAGATCGGCGACCAGCACGATACTGCCCGTCATAATCCCGATAATGGTCAGTGGATTGCCCTGATACTGTTGGTCAATCCGAGCCGCCATCACCTTCACGCCTTGGTCCAGCTGTTCCTGGCTCAGTAGTTCTTTCAATCTGCGTTGTCCCCGCCTGACAGAGTGCCACGCCCCACTCATCGAGCACGTCCGATTCGACTCGAGCCGAGTGCCCATTCTAAGACAGGCCGGCCGGTCTGGGTACATGCGTACCATAAAAATGCTACTGGGCTATGGTTCGCGACGGCTCGGGCGTGTAGTTTGTGGCGCGAGGGTCGGAATCGGAGATGTTACGCGTTCGAAATAGAGATGTTGAGCATGTGGACGACGATCGACTGCGGTGGGCAGGCATGTGAGGTCTTTGAACCGGCTCGAAGCCGGTTGGGGGCCGTCATTTATTTGCACGATGCCGAGCAACGTTCATTGCGAGATCGGCAACCGTTTGTCGAGTCGTTTGAACGATTTGGATTGTCGGTCGTTGCGCCGCAGGCCGGACCCATTTGGTGGACCGATCGGGATTGCCCGACCTTTGACGCCCGACAGTCGGCCCAGGAATTCGTCTGTAAAGACGTCGTGCAGCTCATTGCCGAAAGGTGGTGCATTCGACCGCCGGCTATCGGGTTACTCGGGTTCGAAATGGGCGGCCAGGGAGCGCTTCGCATGGCCTATCGGTTTCCCAACCTGTTTCCAACGGTCGCCGCGATTGCTCCCGCCGTCGACTATCAGAGTTGCTATGTCGACGGGGATGAAGTCTTGCTGGGGATGTATGCCGATGCCGAATCGGTGCGACAGGACACCGCGACGCTGCACGTACATCCGCTGAACTGGCCGCGGCACCAGTATTTTTGTTGTGACCCGGCCGACCCCGACTGGTTTGAAAGTGCCGACCGCCTCCACATGAAACTCGCCTCGATCGGAATCCCTCATCAGTTCGACTTGGAGACGTCCGTAGGCGAATCAGGGTTCGACTACGCGCTGAAGATGGCTTCGACCGCGATCCAGTTTCTGGCCGAGTCCCTGGATTTCGAACGCAAGCGGTTGCCGGTTCGGCAATAGTCATCCGTGCACGCTGCAGGCGGCGGGTGCAGGAACGAGCTTCCGTAGCGATTGGGCTGAGCAAGGTGTTCACTGGAGATTCCAACAGTCGGTGGTATGGGCAGTCGGTGGTATGGGACTCGCGCCGTATAACTCGGTCATTTGCCAAGGGCCGGTGTCCCGAAGGGACATCTGAAAATAGCCCAGCGATTCATCGCTGGGTAA
>CAYNDU010000128.1:0-11597 GCA_964395615.1 uncultured Pirellulaceae bacterium
CACGATTTATGGGAGTGATATGCGGATCAACACGAGCGCGACGCACTGCGCGATGAATCGGCCATTGCCCGAACGTTGACATCCTGCGATTGGCGGCAGGTGGAGATCGGGGGACGGACCGTTCGATTGCGGGGTCGAAAAACAAGCGTGACGCTCAACGGAATCGCTCAAGGGTTCGCCGCAGATCGGGCGGTCGCTGCGCTGCGCGAACACGGCATTGAGCAGGCGCTGATCGATACGGGTGAGATTGCATCGATCGGGCAGAAGCAGGAGGAACAACCGTGGGGTGTGGGAATCCAGCACCCAAGGCACCAGGACCAGTTTCTGGCGGTTGCTCACCTGGATGGGCGTTGCCTCGCGACATCCGGCGACTATGCAACGACCTTCCGTGACGATCGGACGGAGCACCACCTGTTCGACCCGCTCACGGGCCACTCGCCGGGCCGATGTGCAAGTGTCTCGATCGCCGCGCCGACGGGGATGCTGGCCGATGCACTCTCGACGGCCGTGTTCGTAATGGGGCCGGAGCGAGGTTTACAACTGGTGGCAGAGTCTCCTGGCTGCGATGCACTGCTCGTCGAGAAGAACGGGAAACGGTGGAAGACGGACGGTTTTCCCTGCTAGACGTTCTTGGCCAGGAAATTCGTTCGGCGCGCACCGCTGATTTAAACGCAGAGATTCCCGTGCAGGAACGACCATGTTAACCGCTATCGTCGCGTTGCCAGTTGCGTTGGCGTTGGTCGTGCTGGTGGCCCTCACGATAGCTTTGACTCGTCGCTACTCCAGCCGGTCGCGTCTTCGATTGGACTGGTACCTCCCATTTTTTCGCCGTCAAAAGAAAGCCGATTCCGTCGCGCCACCGACATCGCCAATTGGGTCGGTGGTGCAATCGTGGGTGCCCGATTCTTGGAGTTCCGATCGGCAGTCTGGTCGGCGCGGCACGATTCGGAAGTGGCTCAAACGAATGGGGCCATCGATCGCTTCGTCGCCCGTGCGGCGGCTGTTTCAGGCAGTGTGTCTTGTCCTGTTCCTTGCGCTGTTCCTGTACGTCTGTTGGCCGTACGGCAGCCGGCCCATCGGGCCGGGTCGCATATCGTCCGGGTGGCAGGTCGAGTCGGTCGATCAGGACGAGGGCGTCGTGCGATTATCGCGGGCGGGCGGACGGTCGGAGTGGCCGGCTCGAACGGGCCTCGACATACACCTGGTTGACGCCGGGGCGGAGAGTCCGTCTGACGCCTTGGCCGGTGCGCTGCACATTGTAAAGATCGACGAGCGGGGTATCGCGCTGAAATCGGTCGGTGATCAGCAGTTGCGACCTCTCGAGGCACTGCTGACCAGCGTCGGGCCATGGAAGTTGTACGAGTTTCAGCCTGGGAAGTGGCCATCGCACTATGCCGATGACTTTGCGGCTCGCGAGGTCATCCCGGCCGATCTGTTCCTGGCCATTGACCCGTTAGTGAGTATTTCAACGGCCATTGCCGCTCGCAGCTGGGTCTGGTCGCTGAGTTCGGCTGCCGTCATTTTGGCGATTTGCCTGGTGATCCCGCGCGGTTTCTGTGGATATGTTTGTCCGCTCGGTACGGTAATTGATCTGTTCGATTGGGCAGTTTCCGGGAGAACTCGCCGACTTCGCGTTGCCGACAATGGCTGGTGGGTGCATGTCAAGTATTACCTGTTAACGGCTACGCTCGTAGCCGCTTTTTGCGGTGTCCTGATCTCTGGTTTCGTTGCTGCAATCCCGGTCCTCACGCGCGCGGCGTTGTTTCTGCTTGAGCCCATTCAAACGGGAACGCTCAGGGGCTGGCACTTGACCGTGGCTTTTGGACCTGGCCAGGTCGTATCGGTGCTCCTTTTTATCGTTGTTCTTGGGCTCGGGTTTTTGCGCCCGCGTTTCTGGTGCAAATATGTGTGCCCCACCGGTGCGGTGTTCTCGCTCGCCAACGTCTTCCGCGCCACGGAACGAAAGGTCGAAGCGAGTTGCATCCACTGCAACCAATGTGTGGAAATCTGCCCCTTCGATGCCATAAAGCCGGATTTCACGACGCGCGGAACGGATTGCACGTTGTGTCAGACGTGCGCCGGTGTTTGCCCGACGTATTCGATAAAGTTTGTTGAAAGGTGGAACGACCGGGAGCTCAAAGCCACCGACGACCCGCGGACCGGTGAACGATCAATCGGACGTCGGGGTTTTCTGTCCTGGGCGACAGGAACGACGACAGCCGTTGCCGGCGGAACGTTGCTGGGCTGGGCCTCGTCGGCCCGCGGTCGCGGCAATTCGGGCACTCGGCCCCCCGCACCGGTGCGACCTCCGGCCAGCGTGCCCGAGCGGGCGTTCTTGCAGTTGTGCATTCGGTGTGGCGAGTGCTTTAAGGTCTGTCCAAACAATGTCCTTCAACCTCAAGGTATCCACGAAGGTTGGAACGGGCTTTGGACCCCCCAGGTAATCGCCGACTGGGCGGGGTGCGAATCAAGTTGCAACGCCTGTGGACAAGTCTGTCCGACGGGCGCGATTCGAGCGATACCGTTGTCCGAGAAACGGCATGTTCGGATGGGGTTGGCCGAGGTGAATGGTGAGACATGCCTGCCGTTCGCCGGCCGAGAGGACTGTGATCTCTGTGTCCAGGAATGCCAGGCCGCCGGTTACGACGCGATTGAATACACTCAGGTGCACACGGAACTGACCGATGAGGGGCTGCCGATTGCGGACAGCGGCAGGCTGGCGCCGGTGGTGTTGGCCGACAAATGCGTTGGATGTGGGCTATGCCAGACGCGGTGTTACGGGGTCAACGTAAGGCAGAAGAACCTCCTTCAGAGTTCCGCCATTGTCATCCGCGCGGGAGGAAAAACGGAAGACCGCCTGATGCACGGCTCGTATGCCGATCTGCACCGCCGGCGAACGAAGTCTGTCTCGGACGCACCGCGATCGGAACCAACTCCGTCTGATCTTCCCGACCGGCCGAATTTGCCTGCCGATCCGGATCCGTTCGGAATCGATTAGACGTTGCCGAGAATCCAGGGGCGAGGCGAGGAATCCGTGGAGGCATCGTTCGTTCGGATGGGTTCCGAGACAGAGTCAAGGGCGCTGGTCTCGGACCGGACCCTGGCTCAGATAACGCAGCACATTGGTGTGCCCCTTGTCCCTGGCGAAGTCTTCCGCCGTGTCGCCATCGATGTCTTTGAGTTGCGGGTCGGCTTTGTGTTTGAGCAACACAGCAACAATGTCAGCGTGGCCTTCGGCAGCGGCAAACATCAACGCAGTCCAGTGTTCGTCTCCATCTGTTACGTTGACTTCGGCGCCGTGGTCAAGCAGCAGTTTCACGGCACTCAGGTTCGGTCCGCTTGCGGCGAACATGAGAGCGTTACGGCCGATACGATTCCGTTCGTTTACGCGGGCTCCCTTGTCGATTAGCATACGGCAAACCTCGGTGTGGCCGTTGAACGCGGCCAGCATGAGTGCCGTACGATGTTCCTCGTCAATGGCATTGACATCCACGCCCCGGTCAATCATCCACTTGACCCTGGCTTCGACACCATTGAAACAGGCATCGTGAAACGCCTTGAGTTGCGCCGCGGTCAGCGGACCGGACAGGGACGACGATTCGGCAGGCGGGTTCGCCGCCTGTTCGGGAGACGCCTCTCGATCGGTAGGATCGTCCGGATTCTCGTCTTCTTTTGCGCTCTCCCCGGCTCCTGGACCGCTACCGTCATCCACGTCTGATCGGCATCCTCCCGCGACGATGATGAACAGAAGGGTGAAGGCCAACGCACGAGCCGAAGTAGTAGGATGCCACCGCAACATTCGGAATGTCCCTGCCATTATTGAGTTCTTTCAGTTGTTCGTAGTGTATCATCAATCAATGCGCAATTCACTATCCCCTTGATGACGATTGGGAGGATCGGATGCCAGGCAGTTCGTATGAATTATCGTGTGTTGACGACATCCCATCACCGTCACTGATCGTGTTCCGCGACGTGTTGGTTCGCAACATAGAACGGATGATGGGTATCAGCGGCGATGTGACGCGTTTGCGACCACACTGTAAGACGCACAAGATGCAAGCCGTTATTCAAATGCAGGTCGATCGCGGCATAACCCGGCACAAATGCGCCACGATCGCCGAGTTAGAGATGCTGGTGGATGCCGGAGCGGACGATATTCTCCTGGCTTATCCGCTGGTAGGTCCGAACATTCGTCGCGTCGTGGAATTGCTTGGTCGGTGCCCTGACCTGCGTTTGACGGTTACCGTTGATCATGCCGATCCGGCAGACAGATTGAACCGCGCGTTGGAGGATGCAGGATTGGTCGCACGAGTCTTGCTGGACATTGATACGGGCCAGCGGCGCACGGGAATGGTCATCGGACCGGAAGCGGCAGCGTTCTATCGGCGGCTGTCGGGAATGGCCGGATTGCAGGTTGTTGGTCTTCATGCATATGACGGACAGAATCACCAGACCGACGTCTCGGAACGACGCAGCGCTGTGGACCAGATGTGGCAGGAGGTGGTGCGATTTCGTGATCAACTCGAGCGCAACGGCCTGCAAGTACGTCAAATCGTGGCCGGCGGCACCGGATCGTTTCCGATGCTGGCCGAACGGGATGATCCGGCATTGGAGTTGAGCCCCGGCACGTGTGTCTTGTTCGATGCGGGATACCGTCACGCTTTCCCTGACTTGCCGTTCGAGCCGGCCGCCCTTCTTCTTACACGCGTCGTCAGTCGACCCGCTGCCCGGCGCGTCACTCTGGACGCGGGCAATAAGTCCGTGGCATCGGACCCTCTCATTGAAGAGCGGCTTGTCTTTCCGACCGTCCCCGACGCGTCGATTGTGATTCACAACGAAGAACATCTCGTTATGGAAACTGAACACGCGGATCGGTTCGTTCCCGGCGACTGGATGCTGGCCATTCCTTGGCACATCTGCCCCACGTCGGCACTGCACCAGGACGTTGCGGTTGTGGTCGACGGTCGTCTTGTCGAGCGGTGGCCGGTCACGGCTCGTGACCGGCGCTTGACTGTCTAGCGAACCGTTCCTGCCCTCCGGAATCCCGTCGGTTCCTCCATTTCCGGCGATCGGACCATTCGACCGGCCACGGTGCGACCTGCCGGTGTAGTTTACTTCCTTGTGTTCGGAACCCATCGCGGCGTCGGATGATCGGCAACCTTGATCGTGTATAATGGGCCGGAGGCTACCGACGTTTAAACGGCTTCGTCTCCATGCAGGTGTGCCGTCCCTCCATCCCAACGGGAGTATGTAATGACTTGGTTTCGACGAATTCTGATCGCCGGCCTGTTGCCGCTGACTACGCTGATGGCCGCGTCCGCACAGTCCGGTGCGCCCGACAAAGATCAGGTGGCGCGCGCGCAGTCGATTCTCGACGAGACCGGGATCTCGGCCGGTCTCGTTGTAAACATCGGTTGTGGCTCGGGCGAACTGGTGGCCGCACTTGGCGCCCGACCGAATCTGCTGATCCAGGGATTGGGAACGGATGTCGAGCAGGTTCGCCGTGCCCGCGAACGACTGAAGAAGACGAGTGATTACGGGCGGATATCGATTGAGCGGTTGCGTGGCAAGCGGTTGCCGTACTCCGACGGGATCGTCAACCTGGTGATCGAGGAACAGGAAGGGTTGGTCCCGGATTCGGAAATACAACGAGTCTTGTGTCCCGGGGGAGTTCGGTTGCGATTGTCGGGTTCAAGCCGACGCAAAGAAACCAGGGAATGGCCTCAGGCGATCGACGACTGGACGCATTTTCTGCACGGTCCGGATAACAACGCGGTTGCCCACGATACGATCGTCGATGTGCCTCGCCGCTTGCGTTGGTTGGGTGGACCCAAATATGCTCGAGCGCATGAACAGGCGGCGAGCATGGGCGCGTGTGTGACGACAAAAGGAAGGATTTTCTACATCGTCGACGAAGCGCCGCGAGCGGATATACGCTTTGATGCAGATTGGCATCTGGTGGCTCGAGATGCCTTTAACGGAGTCGTGCTCTGGAAACGTCCCGTGGCGAGCTGGGTCGACCAGTTTCGGAGGTTTCGATCCGGGCCGAGTGAAACGGCCTTTCGTCTGGCAGCCACCGGAGATCGCGTCTATGTAACGCTCGGCATCGACGCACCCGTTAGCGTACTGGACGCCGTGACCGGTGAGTTGATCAGGCGAGTTGCCGATACGGAAAACGCTCGCCAGATCATTTCGCTCGATTCTCAGTTGATCGTATTAGTCGACACGCAGCCGCAGAATACGGCCGAGATCGACAGCAAGATTCGCCGAGGTCTTCAGGCGCCAGGTGGAGTCCGTCGCATTGTCTTGGCTGACGCCCGTACCGGAAAGACCGTTTGGCAACGCGAAACCACAGATTGGATCCATCCAACCATGGCAGCGGAGGCAGGCCGCCTCGTCTACCAGACAAATGAGGCCGTGAAGTGCATCGATCTGGACGGCGGAAAACCGCTCTGGCAGACGGACATGAAGATGCAGTTGGCCGGTCACGAATTGGGCTGGGAGTCGCCGACGCTGGTCGTTCACGACAACCTTGTACTGAGCGCTGACTTCAAGACGATTCTGGCGGTTTCGATGAGCGACGGTCAGGAGCGATGGCGGGATCGGAGTCAACCGGGTTACAACTCGCCGCCGGACGTGTTTGTGGTCGATCAACTGGCATGGGTACGTGGAAAGACGATGATCGGTCATGACCTGGAGACGGGAGAAGTACGACGGCAACTACCTTTGACTTCCGGCTATATGCACCATCGTTGCTATCGCAACAAGGCCACGGATCGGTTCTTCCTGTTGGGCAATCAGGGTGTTCAGTTCGTGGGGCTGGAGGATGAGGACATCTCACTCAACCATTGGATTCGTGGCACGTGTCAATACGGGATTCTGCCGGCAAACGGATTGCTCTATGTAACTCCGGACTCGTGTGCCTGCAACATGAAATCGAAACTGTCGGGTTTCTGGGCGTTGGCCCCGAACTCGAAGGACGTCGTCGCCAGAACGCTTTCCGATGACGACCGGCTCGAGCGAGGGCCTGCTTTTGGTTCTCCCCAGACGCGCAACTTGGATGACGACGGTGCTTGGCCCGTTTATCGGCACGACGCAGAACGAAGTGGCGTCAGCCATGCGGCCATGCCCGGTCGATTGACGACGGCCTGGAAAACTGCGTTCGGCGGGAGACTTAGCGGCATCACCGGGGCTGATGGCAAGATCTTTGTCGCGTCGATCGATCAACACACGATTCATGCGTTGGATGCCCGGAGCGGCCGTCAGTTATGGGAGTTTACCGCCGGTGGTCGAATTGATACGCCACCAACCTTGTTCCGAGGGTATGCCCTTTTCGGTTCCGCCGACGGGTACGCTTATGCGATTCGGCAGTCGGACGGGGCGTTGATCTGGAAGTTCCTGGCGGCACCCGACGATCAACGTACGTTCGTTAACGGCCAGCTCGAGTCGGTCTGGCCCGTGCACGGCAGTTTGATTGTTCACAAAGGACGACTGCTCGTTCCCGCCGGCCGTTCGTCCTACCTGGACGGGGGAATTCGCGTGTACCAACTCGACCCCGTCACCGGACGACAAGTGGCCGAGACGACCATCTACAGCCCGGATCCCCAAACCGGAAAGCAGCCCAAGCCGATCGAGACGAAGGATGTGCAAGGCGCTCTTTCCGACATCTTGCTCGTTGATGGGGAGGATGTGTACATGCGCCACGTTCAACTCGACTTCGAGACCGGCAACGAAACCAAAACCGGCGTGCACCTGTTCAGTCCGCTCGGTCTGCTGGATGACAGTTGGTGGCATCGAGGCTACTGGGTTTTCAGCAACCAGTTCGTAGCGCATTGGAGCGGATGGTGGAAGGCCGGAAATGTGGTACCGTCCGGAAGAATCCTGTCATGCGATGAATCGTCGATCTACGGATACGGTCGAGATAAGTACAGCAGCGGCAACACGGGCCAATGGCGAGGTGGTGAGCGGTATCGGCTGTTTGCTTGCAATCGACCACGAGACGAGCAGATTCCTGATCTGTCGCAGACACGCTCGGCGGCAAAACGACGCGGTTCGGGCGGAAAGAAGAAAGCGGGAGCCAAGAAACCAGGGCCTCTCCCATCGGCTGCTACGGATCGTTGGGCCGTCGATGTGCCGATGCACGTCCGCGCAATGGTTGTGGCCGGTGGTCAGGTCGTCATCGCGGGTCCGCCGGCCGTGGAAGCCGTCCAAGGTGAGGGTGACGAGCGGCTCATTCTGTCGGATCCCCAGGCGAGCCTTTCGGCCTGGCACGGAAAACAGGGCGGCCTGTTGTGGACCGTGACGGCGAGCGACGGTCAGCCGATCAGGAAACTCAAGATCCCCGCGCCGCCCGTCTTCGACGGCCTGGCGGCTGCCAACGGACGGCTCTACGCGTCCCTTACCGACGGCCAAGTCGTCTGCTTTGCCGGCGATACCGTTTCACCGCTCAAGTAGGGCCGCGTATCCACTGTTCCATCGAATCAGGGCGCGGGGCGTTCGGGGCTTGAGGACGGACAGTAGCGACAGCGATATCCGAACTCCAGTCCATGTTCGTCGAGCAGATGGTGGTTGGACAGAATCTGGTCGGTCGGGCCGTCGGCGACGACGCGCCCGTCGTCGACGAGCACGAACCGACTACAAACTTCAGCCGCATGATACAGGTCCTGGCTCGAAACGATGCACGTACCTTCGAATTCACGGATGATTGCCGTCACGGCGCGCGCTCCGCGCGCGTCCAGATTTGCCCATGGTTCGTCGAGTGCCAGAATACGCGGGCAACACGCCAGGACGGCCGCAATGGCCGCTCGCTTCTTCTCGCCACCAGAAAGGTGATGGGCGTGTCGAGTTTCGAAGCCGGAGAGCCCGGTGGCGGTCAGGGATTTAGCGACGCGCGCCGCGGTCTCGTCCTCATCCTGACCTTGATTTCTTGGGCCAAAGGCGACGTCGTCGAGTATCGTCGAGCAGAACAGCTGGTCGTCAGGGTCCTGAAAGACCAAACCCAATTCCGAATTCGCAGCCGGCGCCGATCCGGCCACGTTGACTTGTCCATCACCCCGAATGAGTCCGGCTAACGCCAGCATCAACGTGCTTTTGCCCGCCCCGTTAGGACCGGCAAGGCAGACGACCTCGCCCCAGGGAATATGAATCGACAGCTGGTCCAACGCCAGCGTGCCGTCCGGGTAATGAAAACTCAGGTTGCGAACATCGACAGCTGAGCTCGAAGGTGCAAGCGTCGGTTTCATGCCAGGTACCACCTCGTCCAAACGAGCACGGGCAAGACGAAGGCCAACGTCAGCCCATCGCGCAATCGCCAGACAAGGGGCTGAGTGGTCGGCATTCGACCTTGGTAACCGCGCAAAACCATGGCACCATAAACGCGTTCAGCCCTTTCATAAGCGCGCAAGAAAAGCTGACCGACGAGTCGTCCAATCAGCGTCGCCTGGCCGATCCACGTTGGGCGGTAGCCCCGAGCCGCGGCCGCTCGCCGCAATCGCCCAGCTTCTTCGACCAACACAAATAAATACCGATAGGTCAGTCCGAGCATATCGACCAGGATGGCCGGCATTCCCAATCGCCTCAGCCCGCTCAATAACTGATGAAATCGTGTGGTCGTGACCAGGAGTATCGCAACCGATGCACCGAGATAGGATTTCATGGCCACGCCGGCAAGAAGCCATAGACCACGTTCTGACAGTTCGATCCGACCGTCCCATAAGACAACGGTCGAGTCGTCCGGGGCAAACGGCAACCAGCAGGCCGCAAGTAACGAAAATGGCAAGACCGTGGCCGCGCGACTCGCCCAGGTCGCCAGCGAGACACCCGCCCACGCGGCGACCCAGGTCAGCATACCGGCGTAGGCAATATAGGCCGCCAACCGATGCGGTGGTGTCGAAACCACGGTGATCGCGAAGGCGAAGACCAGTACGATCTTTGTGCGTGGGTCGAGCCGGTGTACCAGCGTGTCCCCAAGTTCCGTGTGCTTCAACGGAGTGGAATCGTACAACTAGGATTCTCGCTTGAGTCGTCTTCGCCGAATGATCTTGATCGCCAGAAAGCCCGCGACGAAAACGGACATCGTTCCCAATACGCCCGACAGGCCGGTGGAAACCGATCGATCCGAAACGCCGGGAAGTTGGTATCCGCGCAACGGAGTTTTCGCTGTTTCGGTGCCGACGAGCGAGTCGCGAGCGATACCCGTCCGTTCAATGGCTCGTTCCAGACCGTCGGGAGCACTCGATGCCATTGGGCTGGCCAATCCGGCCAGAACAACGGCGATCAGTAAGAATAGTAAGGAGAGTCTGCCCGCGGTCAGGATACTCCCCGCTCCGTCCAGTCCCTGATCGGACCGAGGGACATTCAGTCGCGCCCACGTCGGGGCCATGTCAGGCCTGGCGGTTACAACGGCCGTCAGAACGCCTGCCGTGATCAATGCCTCACCGATGCCGATGATGGCGTGTGTGCCGAGGACAGCGGGAAAGACGAGCCGCGTTGGTGATGTACCGGACCACGCCAGCTCGGCCGCGCAAGCGGCCGATGAACAGATCAAACTCGCCCAACCGGCAAGTCCCGCCGAAAGAAGATAGCCGGCCCGTCCGTCGGGCAGGCCGAGCCGCAGCAAACGCATGACCAGGTATGCGCTCCAGCTGCCGATCACTGCCATGTTCACGATATTCGTGCCTAATGCCGTCAGCCCGCCGTCAGCGAATCCCAGGCTTTGAATCGTCACGACCAGGGCCATCACAAGGCATGCATTCCAAGGACCCAACAAGGCAGCGGCCACGGCGGCGCCCAATGCATGGCCGCTCGTTCCACCCCCGATCGGGAAGTTCAGCATCTGAGCGGCGAACAAAAACGCGCCGGTCGTCGCAAGAAGCGGAACCATCTGGGGTTCCGTTTCAACCTGCCTCGACACACGCCGGCAACTCATTCCGACGGCGCCGATCGCGGCCAGACCGGCAACCGTATTGAGTGAACCCGAAATTAGTCCATCCGGTATATGCATCCGAACAACCGTTTTCCCATACGAGTCAGCAGCGTCCACCGCCTATTTGAGGTTCGGTCCAACCGACGTTATTACCAGTGCATGATGTTTGATTCCCTTGGCCGAGCGCAGGATGGCGACCAGTTTCTGGATCCGAGACGCCCTGCCCTTGACCACGACAATCTCCAGGCAATGGTCATGGTCCAAGTGCACATGCTGCGTTGACACGATCACGCCACCAAAGTCGTGCTGAATGTCCATCAGCTTCTGTACAATCCCAGCGCGATGATGGTCGTAGACCATGGTGATCGATCCCGCCACCACCGACTTGCCCGCCCATTGCTCCTCAGCCAACTCACGTCGCATTAAGGCCTTGATCGCTTCCGATCGCGTGGGATACCCCTGCTGCTCGACGTGACGATCAAAGCGCTGAAGCAGTTCTTCCTCCAACGACATGCTGACACGAACTAATTGCGACACTCGGTCTACCTCCCAGTGTATTACAAATTATCCACTTTGTAATACGAATGCAAGAGGGCTGGGACGGGAGCCGCCGTTAGGCACGGGTGCAGGAACGAGCTTCCGTAGCGGTTGGGCTGAGCAAGGTGTTCACTGG
>CAYNDU010000129.1:0-11571 GCA_964395615.1 uncultured Pirellulaceae bacterium
TCAAGCGCACGCCCCCCCTCCCCGCGTCGCTTCTCGCCGCAGCGTTTTTTCGGCGGGCCGGTCGGCGTGCGGTTGGCGGTTTCGTCTCCGGCCGCTTCGTCGCCCGTGTCGGCCGACGCTTCGGATAATGGAGTGGACGACACCGTGCCATCGGCCTGAGTGACCAACTCTTCGGGGGATTCCGCCACATCCTGCCTGCAACCGGCGGGAATGGCGGCCAAAAGAACGAACACCAGAAAGCTGGCGGACGAAGCTCGTCTTACGGCGTAGTGATTCTGTCGATCTGAAGTCTGAATCCGCATGTGGACGTCTCCCGGGTCAACCCTGGGCCCGTCTCAGGACCCCATGGGATAGATGCATTGCGAAAAGAACCGAAGGCCCGGCGAGCCCGGATGAGTCCGTCGCGCGCCGGGAGAGCCATTGCGCGTCATGCTACCATTGGCACGGACCGACATGCAACCGAGGCAGGCGTCTGATTTGGTGACCCGTAGCAGTTGCGGCGGTTGAATAGGAGGAGTCGGGAAGACGGGTCAACCGGCCGGAAGGACGGTCCGGTCCGATTCGGAGGCGGCCATTCGTCAAACCCTTTCTGTTGCATTGGTTATGACGGTTATCAAGCGACGTTTCTTCTGATTTCCGGGTGACGCCCGTTTGATGATCGGTCGGTTGCGTGGTACGCTGGGATGGCGCATTCTCGGTAACGCTTAACCTCGAGCGTTGCGGCGGGTCGCCGATGGCCTTATATCTCCCCCAAGCGATCCGGTGAACCGGATTCTGCGATTGGATGGCCGGCAGGTGGGTGCCCCCCCTCCCCCTGTGCGAGCTGGGGAGTTTCGATGCCTCGATGCTGGAGCTTGCCCAACGGTGAATCTCGATCGATATTTCTCTCCGTATTGTCCACCCCAAACGCATCTTGTGGATGTTCTGCGTTATTGGACGGAGCAGAAGCCGGATTCGGTAGCTTTTTATTTTGCCGACGGCGAGGGTGGTGAGCAGCGCTTAACCTATGGGCAATTAACCGAGCGTAGTTATCGGTTGGCGTCTGAGCTAGTGTCTCGAGGGCTTGAGGGCCAGCGAGGTCTGCTGATGTTCCCGCCCGGGCTCGATTTCATCACGGCTTTCTACGGCTGTTTGTGCGCCGGGATGGTGGCGGTTCCTGCTTTCACGCCCAGACGCAATCGAAACGTTCAGCGGTTACAGGCCATCTCACGTGATGCCGGGGCCCAGGTGGCCTTGACCGTGGCCGACGTCCGCGATCGAGCATCGGGCATGCTGGATGATACGCCGAGTCTTCGCGAGTTGGACTGGCTGGCGGTGGACGAGTTGACCGGCGCGGCGCCCGACAACTGGGAGCCTCCGGAAATCGACGAGGAGCAGTTGGCCGTACTGCAATACACGTCGGGTTCGACGGGGACGCCGAAAGGCGTGATGTTGTCGCACGCGAACATCATGAGCAACGTCAAGTATATCCTCTATTCGTTTGATCCGACGCGCGACGGCATTGGGCTTTCCTGGCTTCCCACGTATCACGACATGGGACTGGTTGGAGGCGTCTTGCAGCCCCTCTTTTTTGGTCGCCCGAACATATTGATGTCCCCGATGGCATTCCTGCAAAAGCCGATTCGTTGGCTGCGAATGATATCTCACTATGGGGTCACGATCAGCGGTGGACCGAACTTTGCCTACGATCTCTGCAGCCAAAAGGTGTCGGCCGAAGAAATGGAGGGCGTTGACCTGAGCAGTTGGGAGGTCGCGTTCAACGGTGCCGAGCCGATTCGGCCGACGACACTGACGGCATTCACCGAGAAGTTTGCGCCGTTTGGATTTCGGCCGGAGACATTCTTCCCTTGCTACGGCATGGCCGAGACGACATTGATCGTCACGGGGGCGTACAAAAGCGATGTGCCGGTTATTACCTCGTTTGACGGAAACGCTTTGGACCAGCATCGCGTGATTCGCGTACCCAGCGGGCACGAGAACGAGCGACGATTGGTCGGTTGTGGCCGCATCTTTCCGGACGAAGAGGTTGCGATTGTCGAGCACGAGACGGGCGTTCGCCTGCCGGAGCACCAGGTAGGAGAAATCTGGATTCGCAGTGCAAGTGTTGGACAAGGATATTGGAACAACCCCGAGTCGACGGCGGCCACTTTTCGGGCTCAACTGTCCGATCCACAAGCGGCGGACCAGTGGTTCCTCCGGACGGGCGATCTTGGATTCTTGGCCGACGGGCAGCTCTACGTCACGGGACGTCTTAAGGACTTGATCATTGTTCGCGGTGTCAACCGATATCCACAGGACATTGAGCGAACGGTCGAACAGGCTGACAGCCGATTGCAAGCGGGTGCCGTCGGCGCGTTCGCGGTGGAAACCGATAATCAGGAACGGTTGATTATCGTCGCCGAAACCGAGCGCCGTCGGCGCAAGGACTGGACCGACGTGATCGACAAGGTGAGACGCCGGGTGACGGCCGAACATGATCTACCGCCCGACGGTATTGTGCTCGTCCGATTCGGGTCGATTCCGAAGACTTCAAGCGGAAAGATCCAACGGAGTGCCTGCCGGCAGCAGTTTCTCAACGGCGAGCTACTGGAAGTTGCCGAGTGGTACAGTTGGACCAGGGAACCGGCCCGCCCCGCTCCGGTCGAAACGAAACGAGCGGCAGTACCGGTGGAGGCACCAGGTCAGCCTCAAACGCCTGTCAACGAGCGGGTGGTGCGCGAGGTCTTGGAGCATGTGAAGATAGTCGCCCGAGAGCGGGGCGACAATCTGACCGTCGATTCCAATATTGTTCTCGACCTCGGCTTGGATTCCCTTGAACGACTGCAGATCGCGAATGCCTTGGAGGAAACCTACGGAGGGCGTTTTCCGGAAGAGGTTCTGCAGCATATGGAGACCTGCAGAGACGCGGCGTTGGCCGTTGAAAAATATCTGGGCACCGAACCGCGGGTGCGGGGCAGATTTCAGGCGACAACCCCTCAGGGGCAACCACGAACGATTCAGCCGCAAGACTACCAGTTTGCGAAGATGCCCGAGTATCAGAAGTTGCGGCAGACGATGTCGTTGCTGTCGTCTACCGGCATGCCGAACCCCTATTTCAGCGTCCACCAGAGCGTGACCAACGATGTCACGACGATTGACGGCCGCGAACTGATCAGTTTCGCCAGCTACAACTATTTGGGTATGTCGGGCGATCCGACCGTTTCCCAATTTGCCAAGGACGCCATCGATCGTTACGGAACGAGCGTTTCCGCAAGCCGACTCGTATCAGGTGAAAAGGAACTGCATCGTCAGTTGGAGGTTGGACTTGCGAGTTTCATTGGGACCGAGGACGCCATCTGTCTGGTTGGCGGTCACGCAACCAACGAGACAACGATCGGACACCTGATGGGCGCCGGCGATTTGATCGTGCATGACGCCCTGGCTCACAACAGTATTATCCAAGGAGCGATCCTCTCAGGTGCTCGACGCAGACCGTTTCCCCATAGCGACTGGCAGGCTCTTGACCAACTGCTGCACGAGGTGCGCGGAGATTATCGTCGAGTCCTGATTGCCATCGAAGGTGCCTATAGCATGGATGGCGACTTTCCCGACCTGCCGCGATTCATCGAGGTGAAGCAGCGGCATAAGGCGCTATTGATGGTCGACGAAGCTCACTCGATCGGCACCATGGGGCCGCACGGCCGAGGGATCAGCGAGCACTTCGAGGTAGATCCTCGACTCGTTGACATCTGGATGGGAACGTTGAGCAAGACTTTTGGAAGCTGTGGCGGCTATATTGCCGGCTGCAAGGAACTGGTGGAGTACCTGAAGTACACGGCGCCCGGTTTTGTCTATAGCGTCGGGATGCCGCCGTCGAATGCGGCCGCCGCCCTCGCGTCATTACGGTTGCTGGAAGAAGAACCGGAACGCGTGGCTCAAGTGCAAGACCGCTCCAAGTTGTTCCTGCATTTGGCCAGGCAACGAGGTTTGAACACCGGGATGAGCCACGGCACGCCCATCGTGCCCGTCGTTGTCGGTAATTCCGTGCACGCGCTGCAATTGTCGCGCAAGCTGTTCGAACGTGGCATCAACGTTCAGCCGATCCTCTACCCGGCCGTGGAAGAATCGGCTGCTCGCCTGCGGTTCTTTATCACGGCGTTGCATACGGAAGAGCAGATCCGGACAACTGTCGATGCCGTGGCCGAAGAACTGGCCGCCATCGATGCCACGTATTTGCGACCAATAACGGCCGAAGGGTCTCTCGCAGATCCGCCAAAAGCCGACTCGCCGGCGAGTACGACTTGAGAAACCGATCAACGCCCTCGGGGTGGACCTCCTCTGATCAGCGGCCGGTCACCCCCCTTCCCCGTCGTTGTTCGATTCGCAGGAAATGAATCGAGCGACGATGCGGTTCTGGTACCCTAATTGCGAAAAAAGGCCGCGACTCAAAGGTAGTCGCAGCCTTTCTTGCCTTCTTCCGATCAGATGCGGGCCCTGTTATGGCTGACGCCTGAGTGAAGCTCCCATCACGGCGCGGCCGGGCGAGCACCGGGTGTGGCCGCCTTCTACCGATTCAAGGCCGCTCCCACGGTGACCCCGTACATGATGACGGCCTGGCGATTGTCTAGCGGATTCACGCCTCGCCCGATGCCGGTCCCGAGGTCCAGAAACTCGAATCCGACTTTCAGCGACAGGTCACGCGTGACCTTATAAGCGGCTTCGGCCCGTGCTTCCATACCGAAGACAAATTGAGCGCTGTGACCGCCGCTGCCGCTGCGCTCGATGGCTACCGTATCCGGCGTTGCGTCTTCCTGTGAGAGGGCACCCGGATAGATCGTCGTCGTCGACGTGTTCACGATGTTGTGTTTCTGGAAGTTCTGCAGTGCAAAGCCCTTGACGTCGCCGGAGAAATTCCAGCGGCGATAGTCTTTCTGCCACCGGATGCCCAATTGGCCTCCCACCATGTCGTTGACAAATCCAGCGTCTATCGAATTCAACTGCTCAGTCGTCGCCGTAAGGCCCGTTATCGGCGGCGTGGGTGGCACAATGGCGCCGTTGTCGTCCATCCGCACATAGGCCTGCCGTTGATAAAAATCGATGAAGCGGATGTAACGGAAGCCGGCTAAAGGCTGCAGCCGAGCCCCGTGCATCATGGACGTGTTTAGCCACGTGCGGTTCAATTCGAAGCCGGTCATGTCAGCCACGTTGATGCTGTTCGTCACCAGGTAATCACGGTCACCCGTCAGCCGAAGGTTGTTGTCGCGCCGAGGCTGTACAGCCGGGTTCTGCGGAGCACCGTTGCTGTTGAATCGGTTGATTCGCTCCGTTAAGACGACGTCATTCGCGTTGGGCCCGTCCACATGCCAGATTGTGGCCAGCCAGCCCTTACTGTCGTCGTCGACGAATCCCAGTTCGATCCGGTTGCCCCAGGTGAAATCGCCCATCTTGCTTGCAAACTGAAACGCATCGTTCGGCCGCTGCATGTTCATGTAGACTCGGTCGTAAGTCGCGAACCACCCCGTATTGTGTTCGGGGCGGCCACCAAACGTCTCGATATCCGCCGGAGCAAAGAACTGAAAGTCGGATTCGATCTCAGGGAAAGCAAAGGGCTTGAATAGCTGAGCTTCGGCGCTGGTGGCGAATGCCAATGCGGTGACCAACGCTGCCAACACGGACGTGAATCTGGTGATCGACATGGTTCCGTTCCACCTTCGGCTACTGCGTGCGAATTCCACGCCGACTTAACGCGTACGGCGTGGGACTGTTCGTCGTTGTGACGGTAGTATCGGATTTGCGCGTCGCGGAAGTTGAGTAAGAACGGCAAGCCTTGCACAATTTCAGGAGGATTTGTGCCGGAGGGATTGTGACGGTCTTGGTTGTGGTAACATGGGGAGCTTAGGTCGGCTCTCTGGCTGCTTTATCTCCGAACTCCTGCTTTATCTCCGAACTTACCGTCCATGAGCGTCCTGGGTTGGCCTGGGCCCTGGTTGCGCCGGAAAGGGGTTCGCTGTGGTTGACGGGCGGCAGCCAAAGGCCCTGAATGGGGCCCGCAAGGGTCGATTTGCCGTAAACGGTCCGGGCGGCGTATACTTCACAGATGCCCATCAGCGGGACGTAACGGTTTCTGGGGGGCCAGGTGGTGCGAATAATGATGCGAGCCAGTTGAGAAAGCGAGAAAATCCAATGAAGCGGACTGTTTGGCAGCCGGCGATGGTTGTGTGGTGTTGGGCGGTGCTGGGCGTGTTTGCCACAGCGGTAGCAGTTGCTGAGAAGCCCCCCGAACGGGACGCGCAAGACGCGTCCTCCGAGGCTCGGGCGACCGGCGACGTCAAATCGCCGCCCGTAACGCAGGCCTCCGGCAAGCCGGCAGCCAACGAGAAATCGAAATTCCTGCGACTGCGTCGGGCGGCCGATCGTCGACCCTTGGCGCTGGAAACGTCTGTGACACGTTATGTTGGGAAGTCGGGCGGCCATTCGGTCCGGGTGGATCTTATCGGTGCCGTCCACGTCGGTGAAAAGGACTATTACGCAAAACTAAACGAACGATTCACGACTTACGATGCCGTGCTCTACGAACTGGTCGCCCCCGAAGGGACTCGGATCACTCCTGGGATGGCCCGCAAGAGCAACCATCCGGTGAGCTATCTGCAGAAAATGATGCAGAGCGTACTGGAGCTGGAATTTCAGTTGGACCAGATCGACTATCAGAAGAAGAACCTGGTACATGCCGACATGTCGCCGACCGAGTTTGCCAAGAGCATGTCGGACCGTGGCGAGAGTTTTCTGCAGATGTTTTTTCGGATGATGGGGCAATCGATGGCCATGCAGGCCAAGCAAACCCAGGCGAACAGCGATATCCAGATGTTGGTCGCTTTATTCGCCAAGGATCGAGCGATGCGGCTCAAGCGAATCATGGCCGAGCAGTTCGAGAACCTCGAGGGACAGTTGTCCGTGCTCTCCGGACCCGAAGGATCGACGATCATTACCGAGCGGAACAAGAAAGCGCTGGCCGTGTTAGAGAAGGAGTTAAAGGCCGGCAAGCGGCGGTTGGCTATATTCTATGGCGCCGGGCACCTTGCGGACATGGAGCAGCGATTGATCAAGGATTTCGGTCTGAAAGAGCAGAAGCAGGACTGGCTGGTCGCGTGGTCACTGACCGAGAAAAAGCAGCGTGCTGGAAAGAGGAAGCCGAGGCGGTCGGACGACAAGAAGCCGGCGGCCGAGAAGCCGGCGGCCAAGAAGCCGGGTGTCAAGAAAGATCGAGACGCCAAGAAAGATGCAAAATAGGTTGCAACGAAGACCACAGTGAAGAAGCGTGCCGGTGGTTGACGCCGGCTCTCGTTCCGTGTCTCGATTGGAGCCCCGCGCATCGGTGGATCACTCGACTTGCTCCGTTCGGTCGGGCGATCCTGACGGGTCACGGCATTGAATCGACTCATAAAAAGGAAAGTGGCAAGGATGGCAGGCGTTTCCCTCAATGAGCTGACGACGTATCGCTGGACATTCGAGCAGGATGTTCGTCATTTTGCCCTGGCTGGAGCCGGGGCGATGTCGGTATGGCGTCATAAACTGGATGAATTCGGCGCGGACCGGGGCCGCGAATTGCTGGCTGATCACGGTCTTGCTGTTGCCTGCCTGATGTGGGCCGGTGGGTTCACGGGAAGTGACGGCCGCTCGTATCGAGAGAGCGTCGACGATGCGCTCGAGGCCATCGAATGCGCTGGTGATTTGCACGCGGGCTGCTTGCTCATCGCGAGCGGCACCCGAGCCGGGCACACTCAGAATCATGCGCGTCGATTGCTTCGTAACGCCCTGGCGACCCTGCTGCCCGCCGCCGAACAAGCGGGTGTGACGTTGGCGCTCGAACCGATGCATCCGGCGAGTGCGGTTCAGTGGACGTTCTTGACGGACATGGAGGAGGCGGTTCAGTGGTGTCGCGACGTCGACAGCCCTTATTTGAAGGTGGCCTTGGATACCTACCATTTTGGACAGCAGGCGAACCTGCTGGGGCGCATTGCCGAGATTAGCCAGTTCCTGGGGATTGTGCACCTGGGCGATGCGCGCCAATTACCGGATGCCGAACGTGACCGGTGCCCACTGGGAGACGGAGTGGTACCGCTGAAGGCCTGGATTGACGGTCTGATCGAAGCCGGCTATGACGGGTATTTTGACGTGAAACTGATGGGGCAGGAAATCGAGACGCTTGACTACGACCAACTGCTTCGCGATTCGCTGAGACTCGTCAACCGCTGGGTCCACGCTCCGGTTTAGTCTTCAAGACTTCTTCACTCGCCATCGTGAAACCGGTTGACTCGCTGTTCGAAAGGTGACGCGCGAGTGGCGTTTCAAGGCGCGCCAGGATGCGTGCGTAACCTCCAGTCTGCCCATCGTTTCCGATTCCTCCACCGCCGACAATTTTCGAACGCCTCACGGCGACCCGGTCCGCGAGATGCATGACTGCCGAGCCCCATTGTCAACATCCCTTTGATACGACGGCCGATGCCAGGAATCGAACCACGATATGGATCCTCTGGAAATCACTTCCGAAATCGTCCTTCCCGATAAAGAGCTTCACTGGTCGTTTGCTCGCAGTAGCGGCCCCGGTGGCCAAAACGTCAATAAGGTGAATTCCAAGGCCACTCTCCATTGGAGTGTGCTCGATTCCGAGAGCCTTCCCCCTGCCGTTCGGACGCGGTTCCTGTCACGCTACGGGCACCGAATCACCGCCGATGGTCAACTCGTCGTGACCAGTCAGCGTTTTCGGGACCAGTTGCGAAACCGCGAAGACTGCCGCCAAAAACTGCGAGGATTGGTTCTGGCGGTCCTGAAACCTCCGAAAACGCGGCGTCGAACCAAGCCGACGCGCGCTTCGCGCGAACGTCGCCTTCAAGCCAAACGACAGACGTCTGACAAAAAACGGATGCGCCGTGGCCCATCAAAGGACGAGCGGTGAGTTTTATCGGGAATTGACCGACTTTGTTCCAAGCACGGCCCACGAATGACGAATAGTCGAAGGTATCCGGTGGTGGGAATCGCCGTGCTCGCGCTCCGGGTCAGATCTCGACCGTCGCTGGTCGAGTGAATCGGTGGTCCGTAGGGGAATGGATATCATGTTTGGAAATCCAAGCTGGTTTCGCAAGAAACACCTGGGATGGGGGCTCACACCCGTATCGTGGCGAGGTTGGGTGTATTCGGCCGGTTGGTCCGCGGTCATCGCCGTCCCATTCGTGATCTTAATGTCGCGGCATCAGATCGTCGAAGCACTCGTCTGGTGCGGCGCCGCCATGCTCGCCCTCCTGTTCGATGTGCGAAGTGTGCTTCGGAAAATCGACGGTCCCAAGTTGGATCCGCCACCCGTGACGCGGCACGCGGTCGCTCGGCCGAAAGTGGTCCGACCAACGGCCGAGCCGGAGTTGTTTGTCATCGACGAGTGACGTCATCCGTGAGGCTGCCTTTAGTACCCCCCAAAGAGACCGGGAACGGGCCGGTTTCTCGACCTTTCCCGCGAGTCCTTTCGGCTTGGCCGTTGCCGCTTTGCGAGGGCCGACGGCTGCGGAGCGTTCGATGGCGCAACAGGTCGGTCAAGATGCGGCCCGTGCTGACGCGTCCCTTCTGCAACATCCGTTTTGCCGGGCAAACGAACACAGGATGACGGACCTGGTGACGGCCGCGTGGGCAGACCTTACTCTTACGAGTTCGGCTACCGGTCTGCTATAATCGGGCACTTCCGACGTATCCCTCCGCAAATCGCTTGCGGCCGGGCCCGCGACGAATGAGCTCTCCCATCATTGAGCAAACAGCTGAACGCTCTGCTCGCCATGCCAGACGGATCTGGTCGTTTTGAGTCGAGACAATCTCAAGTGAACCGATATGGCACGCTCCAAGCACATTGATCGAATTCTCGAGAATTGGAAATACGATCCACACGATCTGGGCGTCAGATTGTGCCGAGGAAGCGATCAACGCCGAGTCGTCCAGATGCGGATTGACTTGGGGTTATTGCAAATGGAACTTGACGGTCGACCGGACGGCACGCGGCCGTTGGGATCGGAGACGTACCTGGACTACTTGCTCGAACGGAGTGTGGCTGTTGAGGAACCGTTCGAGCTAAGCGAAGAGGACTGCCAGGAGATCGATCGCGAGTTTGTACAGTATTACTACCGACGGATCTGCTGGCTCAAGTTGCAGGAATATGATCGAGCGGTCAAGGACGCCGACCATACACTGGCTCTCATGGATCTCTGTGGACGATATCCTCCCGATGAACAGTGGATGGTTTCGCACGAGCAGTATCGCCAATTCGTGCTTTTCCATCGCATCCAGGCAGCTGCCCTGTCGGCCCTGGACAGCTCGGGCGCCGAGTCGGCGGTCCAGGAATTGAATCTGGGCCTTGAGCGCGTTCGCGAGTTGTTTACCCAGTATGAGGCGGAGGATCAGTTTGATGATGACGAACTGGTTAAGCGTTTGATTGGTCTCCGCGAGATGTTGCGTTCCGAGTACGACGTGGGACGTACGCTCAGCGAACAGCTTGAAGACGCCGTCGCAGCCGAACAGTATGAGCTGGCCGCCCAATTGAGGGACGAGTTGGCTCGCCGGCGTTTCGATGACTAACGTCGTCGGTCAGGAATCGGGTCGCATGTCTGGGTCGCCAACGTCTGGGACGGGATTCCCATTGCCGGATTGGGGCGGACTCGGGCGAGAGCCTCTCTTTGCCTTCTGATCATCGCGGACGGGGCACCAGTGATCGTGGCGGTCTCGAGCTCATCTCCATCGTGCGACAACAGCACCCGATGGTGGGCCGGCAACAAACGCCCTCTCACTGCGTCGGGCACTGGACTTTCTTACACTATCGCGTAGTTTCTACAGCCCGGTCGATCCGGATCGCGATCCGTGCGATCAGCATAAGTTGAAGAATCCACTCAGGTTAACGCTCAGGTTTGGTGATTGGTGGTCGATTGGCACGCCCTGTGCATACCTGTGCAATCGTAGTGAAGCATCTCATTTGGAACATCTCGTTCATTCGATGGATCGTCTATTCACCGCCATCCGGCAACACAAAGGAGTGTCTCATGCTCGTCCTTACGCGAAAACTACAGGAATCCATCCTGATCGGCGACGACATCAAGTTGACTGTCATTCGCACGTCCGCCAACCAGGTTCGCATTGGTATTGAGGCACCACGGAGCGTCCGCGTGACGCGAGGCGAGATCCCTCGATTCGAGGATGATCCGCGGGACTCGACCGGCTCAGCCCCAGATCGACCAAAGCCCTCTTGGAACGAGCTACCCGATACGTCACCCCTGGCAAGTCGAGTCGCTCGACATCTTGATCACGTGCGATCTCGGCCGACTGCGGATGCCGACCCCCGATTCGTGCCGATGATATCCGGCTCAGCAGCTCGAACGGCGGCGCTGCGCGGCGGTCCGTTCACATCCAAGTAGCGGATGGCCTGCCATCGGGTGACCGTTATCCCGGATTATTCAGTGGAGTTTCCATTATCGGTTTAACGTTCGGAACAGCAGCGACTTACGCGTATGTTATACGCGTATATTACCCGAAACACCACGCACTCTGTGACGCACGTATCGAACG
>CAYNDU010000130.1:0-11561 GCA_964395615.1 uncultured Pirellulaceae bacterium
CGTTCCGGCAATTGACTCCTGACCCCTTTACCCTCTAACCCCTTGTTGCATGATAGGTTATAAGCTGCACGATCTCCTAATGCACGCGTCAATCGACCGCACGGTTTTCCGGCACGACCCGAAAAAAAGTCTCGGCCTGCACATACGGAATAACCGATCAAACAGGTAGGACCGGTCGCAGTGCACCCAACGTGCCCGCAAACTCGCCGCAGTTTCCCGATCCCCTCGCGGAACGGCAGGCGACAAAGAAAGGTCCACCAAGCACTGAGCGTCGATCGGGGGAAGTGGAGTGAGATGCTCCCGCCGTTCCCGCGACTGTAAGAGTGACGACCGCCGAAAGTGCCACTGGATACTCGAGCGCTCAACCACGAGTTGGCGAACGATCGTCTGGGAAGGCCGGCCAGTAGGTTGAACTCGAGCCAGGACATCCGTGATCGACCGCTCCAGACGATATCCGCTTCCTCGGGACCAAGGAACTCATCATGTCAGCTCGCCACGTAGGCATTACCTGCGTTTTCTCGATCCTCCTGTTATTGACTGCATCGGCATTGGCCCTCGGCGATGCCGGCGCCGACCGGCCCGGCGCCCGATCAGATGCCACGGGCGCGCTTGATTCGGCCGTCGGGCATTTGGATGACGGCCCGGGCACCACCGCGACCAACCGTCCCGCAACCGGCGCGGTCGAGCATGGAGACTCTCCGGCACATACAAGGTCGGAGGCGGTCCGGCCCGCTCAAGTCGTGCGTTCAATCTCAATGAACCAACCGCCCGAGCGCACGCTCGGCCAGGACGACGTCCCGGAACTGCCCGAGACGGTAGTCCGAGGACGCCCTAGTCCATTTCCGGCGACCCCTGTCGAGAACGATGTCGTCTTGTCCGCCGGCAGCGATCCTTCGCGCCGCGCACAGGTCGGAAGTTCTGTCACCGTTCTGAACACCGAACATATCGAGCGATCTGGTAAGACGTCGGTGTCTGGTCTGCTGCGAGATGTGGCCGGCGTCGATGTGGTTCGACAGGGTGGTACCGGGAGTATCACTTCGGTCTTCTTGCGAGGTGCTAACTCGCAGCACACAAAAGTGCTCCTCGACGGCATCCCCATGAACGACCCCAGCAACGCGACTCGCGGTTTTGATTTCTCGTCGCTGGATGTCGAGAACATCGAACGCATCGAAGTCCTGCGCGGCCCACAGAGCTTGCTTTACGGAAGCGATGCGATCGGCGGTGTGATCGCGATCTATACTAAGCGAGGCGATGGGCCGTTGAGCATCCATGCGTCGGGGCGAGGAGGCACATTCGGTACTTCCCGTGAGTCCATGCAATTAAGCGGCGGAAATGACCAACTGTATTACTCGCTCGGCGGCGCATACACCAACACGGCCGGCATCTCCCAAGCATCGCGACGCCTCGGGTACACCGAGCGAGACGGATACACCAACGGAACCATGTCCGGCAGGTTTGGCTGGAATCCTTTCGAATGGCTTAATGTGGACTACGTCTTCCGCTGGACCGATGCACAGACCGAAATCGACGATTTTGACTTCTTCACTGCACTGCCGTCAGATAACCTCATTCGCAAGAATCTCTCGAGGTCCTTCTATAGTCGAGTGCAACTGCAGAGCCTCACACTCGACGGTGCTCTGGAACAAAAAGTCGCCTTCGCTCTGGCCACATACGATCGCGACGACACCGATCCAGGCTTGTTCACACCGCCCACGTTCCAAGGCGAAACGGCGAGAGTGAGCTGGTCGGCAAATCTGTTGTTGACACAGAACAACACGCTGTCGGCGGGCCTGAATCACTCGCATGAAACGGCTCGGTCGACGTTTAATCCTGAAGCCACTCAAAACCTGTCCGGCGTCTTCGTGATGGATCAATGGCAATGGAACGATGTCTGGTTCGTCACTGCGGGTGCACGCTGGGACGATCATAGTGTGGCCGGTTCTGCAAATACCTATCGCGTCACGAACCGGTTGGATGTGCCCGGCACTCGATCGTCTATTCACGGTGCGATCGGAACGGGTTTTCGAGCGCCGGCCCTGGCCGAAAACTTGTTCGCATTCGGAAACCCAAACCTATTGCCCGAGAAGAGTAAGGGCTGGGACCTTGGCCTTCGGCAGGATCTGATCGACGGCGAACTCTGGGTCGACGCAACCTACTTCCGAAACGACCTGTCCAACCTGATCGTGTTTGACTTCAACTCGTTTCGCCTGGAAAACGTCGGACAGGCTCGCTCGACAGGTGTTGAAGTCCAGGCCAACTGGCAAGTCCACGACGATACGGTTCTGCGCGCCAACTACACGTATACGGACACGACCAACTTGGACAATAGCCAGGTTCTTCTTCGCCGGCCACGCAACAAAGCCGGCTTCGGCATTCAACGGTGGTTCTGTAAACATCGGGGAATGGTCGATGCCAACCTGCTCGTCGTCGGAGATCGACTCGATACGCGAAACGTGACCCTCAACCAATACTATCTACTGAACCTCACAGGCACCTTTGAACTTGACTCTCACTGGCAACTGTTCGTCCACGGTGCCAATCTGCTCGACGACCGGTACGAGGAGGTTCACGGCTACGGCACATCAGGCCTGGCCGTTTACGCGGGACTCGACTTCCGCAATTAGACGGGGCAATCGAACCGGGCACACGCACCCTCGTACCTACGGGCAGCCTTGCCCGTAGGAGACGGATGTTCCCTGCCCCGCTCGAGCGATGCCCCAATGGTTGGTCGCAACACACCGCCCACCACGGGCAAGCTGCCCGTGGCAACGCCCCCTGGTACACGCATCCTCGTACCTGCGTTCAGATTCAGGACGGGGGAATGAACCGTATCGGAACGATCACTCGTCGCGCGGTGACGCGGCGTTCAGAGCGGGCCTCGAATCGCCACTGTCCGACGGCTTTGAGCGCCGCTTCGTCCAACTGCAAGTCTCCACTGGACTGGTAAACGGCCTCCTCGCCAACACTCCCATCCGGATTCAGTTGAACGGCGATTTTGACAACACCCCCGACTCGTCGTCGATAGGGTTCCGCGGGATACTCGGGCGGAGGACTGTAAAGGCTCTGCGGAAGTGTCTCATGATCAACACCTTCTTCGGCCCGAGATGGGAGTCTGGCAACCGAACGAGCGGTTGATGCGTGTCTTCCGCGATCGCGTTTCGGCGGCCTCTCGGCCGGGTCGTTGCACGGCTCAGGTGGAGTGGGGCATCGCACGATTCTAACGGGAGGGCCCTCGATGAAACGATCGTTGACGGCGGTCAGCCGGTCTTCGTTGAGCAGATGTTCTGGTGGACGTTCGGGAGTCGCGGCTGGCGGAATTCGATCAATGGCCAGCTGCGGCGCTTCAGGTGGACGCGGGTTTTGATTCATCGGACTGGGAACCGTCATTCCGATCGGGGTGGCCGGCATCAACGGTCGCGGGGGCCGTGACACGGATTCAGAGAAAGCACCTTCGATCACAATCGGTTGCGTTGCCGTTTGCGTAAGCGCTTGGACACCCTGAGGAGGTTGAAACCAATGGGGCACGTCGGCCGCAGACAGCCAGGCCGAGCACCAGAGGTAAAGGGAGTAACCGCCGGCAATCCCCAGGTGAATCAGTAGACTTCCGCAGGAACCGTGCAGCAGATAACTCGGAAGCGCACCGTTGGACGGAGCGTTGGACGTGGACAGGAGTTGTCCGCACAGGCTCGGGAAATCCCCTCGGCCGACCATTAAATAAGCCCCAACATCTCTTCAAGGGTGATCGGGAATACCGGTTTGAACGGGCCGCCGCAACCGATGTGCTTACCTGTTGCCATCGAGGACGCGCAACGAGACCGATCGAGTGAGTCGTCTGAGATCTCTTCGCCTTTTCTTGATGCCCGACTTCTCTTGATGCCCGATTTTTTCGAACCGTCATGTCCGTGGATCATCCGTCACGATTGCGAGGGCTCACGCGCGGACGAACCCAATGTACTTGACCATTCGCCCCCTTCCCATCCCCCGCTTCTGGGATTCAAACGGGGCATTGGGCAGGTCTGTGCAGCGGCATCAAGCTGGTAAATACGACCAAGTTACGTCGAATCTGCTAGACTTGGTGATCGATTTATGTGAGAATAGCTTTCAGCGCCTGTCCGTCGTCACATCTTCGACCTTGTGCCATCGCGAGGAGAGCAATCATGGTTCGGAAACATCGTACTGCATTTACACTTGTCGAGTTGCTGGTGGTGATCGCCATCATCGGCATTCTGGTCGGCCTTTTGCTGCCCGCTGTACAGGCCGCTCGCGAGGCGGGGCGCCGCACGGCATGCATGAACAATATGCGGCAGTTGGCAGTGGCCGTGTCCAATTTTGAGGGGCGGAAGCAACGTTATCCGGGTGCTCAGGAAGTCCTCCTGCCATTTGATCCCGGTGCGGCAGGATACGTTCCAGGCGGGCACGACAAGCCGGCGAGCTGGATGACGCTTCTCTTGAGTGATTTGGGCAGATCCGATCTCTCCGACCGATGGGAGTCGCCACGTGTGGCGATCGGCAACAGCGTGCTAACACCATCGTTGGATTTCGCCGTTTGCCCGAGTGCTCCGAAACCGCCCGGAGCGACGGGACGGACCGACTATGTGGCCAACGCTGGGTTCATTCCGCGCCCCGGCGTTGATCCGTCTCCATTCGACACCGTCGCCGCTTTGGCGGGGACACAACGGCCCTCGAACGGGCTCTTTCTGGACAGGATCAGCCAACCCAACCGCAAAGTCAGTTCGGCGGAAATCCGGGACGGGGAAACCAGCACGATCTTACTGAGCGAGAATCTGCTGGCGTCCTTTTGGTACGGCGTGGGTCCTCTGAATCCGGCGATCACGACGCTCACCTTCAACCACGGCTGGAGTGCACCCGTTTCGTACCCGGTGCCTGCCAATGCTCGATTTGGAAACACGTTCGCCTGGTGTTACGCCCAGGACCAACCGGGAAACGACGTGGATCGTCCGGCACCTCAAGTCCCGCCATTTCCCCGAATGAAAATCAATGGTGACCGATTGCTGTTTGCGATCGGGGCGACCGCGAACAGTGAAACGGCTCGTCCGTCGTCCTACCATCCAGGTGGGGCCAACGCGGCCTTCGCGGATCAACGGGTCGTTTTTATTGTCGACGAGATGCCGTACCACGTCTATCAACAGTTGATGACCCCCTACGGAACACAGTCGGCCATGCCGTTGCACTTGACCTACGTTCTGAAAGATGATGATTATTGATTCCGAGGGCTGAATGACGGCGGGCTGAATGACGGCGGGCTGAATGACGAGGGGCTCCGACGGAATCGCGCTGATTCAGAACGACGGGAACTTGATTGCTCGACCGGCCTCCCCACGGGAGGCCGGTTTCAGTTCTTGTCCGAAGAGAGTGCCTCCACCACGGCGGCAAGAACCTGTTCAAGCTGATCGACGGTTGGTTGCAGGCCGTCCAGCCGACCAGCCTTCCCAGCCTGCTCCAACTCCCAGGCCAGATCGAATGCCTGGCGGGCACCAAAGAGTTTCAACGAACCCTTGAGCGTATGGCTCCCTCGCTCAAGTTCCTGAGCATTTTTTTCCTCGAGTGCCAGCCGAATCTGCTTCATGATTCCGGTCGACTCGCTCACGAATGCGGCCACGACGTCGGCCAACAGTTGCTCATCGCCGCTGACGCTCTCGAGTGCCTGAACGCGGTCGATGAGTCCAACGTTCGGCTCAGCCGTCTCGGGGCTCGGCGACGGTACGTCTCGCTCCGAAGTCACCGTTTCCACTGAATCGGGGCCCGATCCGGTGGCGGGGCCCGATCCGGTGGCGGGGCCCGATCTGGTGGCAAGTGTCAGGGTCTCGAGTAGCTGTTCGATCCTGACGGGCTTGGCCAGGTAATGATCCATACCGGCTTCGAGACAACGATCGCGATCCCCGCGCATGGCATGGGCGGTCATGGCGATGATCGGAACGTGCCGGCCGGTCTCCTGTTCGTGGTGTCGGATCTGGCGAGTGGCTTCGAGACCATCGAGCAGTGGCATTTGCACATCCATGAGAATGACGTCCGGCGTCTGTTCGACAAACTGAGCGACGGCCTCTTTACCGTTAACAGCAACGACGACCTCGTGTCCGTGCCGGCTCAACAGTTCGCTTAACAAATGCCGATTCACCTGTCCATCTTCGGCGACGAGGACTTTCAGCGAGAGCGTTGCGGTATCGCGAGGTTCCGGCGATCGAGTTTGGCTTCGCTCGGGGCGCGTGCCGCGAAGCGCATGGCAAAGAGATTCGCGAAGACGTCGCTGACGGATAGGCTTGGTCAAGTACAAGTCGATCCCCAGCTGTCTGACTCGCCGCAGATCGTCCGAACGGCCTCCGGACGTGAGCATCACCACGGGGAGGTTGGCCAGGGCAGGATCTTGACGTAACGCTCGGACGAAGTCGAAACCGTCTCGATCGGGCATTTGGCAATCGGTCACCAGTAGTTCAAAACCAACACCACCACGGGCCGCCTGTTGCAGGTGATTGAGTCCGTCATCGACAGACGCGGCACCTACCGTTCGCATTTCCCACGCGTTGCAGACGCCGCAGAGTATTTCGCGATTCGTACGATGGTCGTCGACGACCAATACGCGTTTGCCGCGCAACATGGCCAACTGAGCTAGTTCTTCCTGGTTCGTGATAGGGGCCAGCCAGCGAAACGAGGCAGCAAAGAAGAAATGGGACCCTTCCCCCTCTTCACTCTCCAACCAGATTCTCCCACCTTTCTTTTGCACCAGAAAGGCGGCGATGGCCAGCCCCAGTCCGGTACCGCCGTACCGGCGAGTGGTCGAAGCGTCTGCCTGGGCGAATGCCTCGAAGATCATCTCCTGTTTCTCGGGCGGTACACCGATCCCCGTATCAGCGACTTCGAACAGTAGTTGCACTTCATCGGGTTCACACGATGTCACTTTGACACTCAGCACGACCTCGCCCCGTTCAGTAAACTTCACGGCGTTGCCGACCAGGTTGGTAATAATCTGTCGAAGTCTGGGTGCGTCACCGACCAGGCGATCGGGAACGTCAGGTTCCACCAGGCAAGCCAATTCGAGTCCTTTGCCATAGGCACGGGTGGCAAGAGTCTGCAGTGAACGGTCGAGCGTATCGCGCAAGTTGAATTCCGCCGAGTCGAGTTCCAGGCGACCGGCTTCGATCTTCGAGAAATCGAGAACATCGTTAACGATCAGCAGAAGGGCCTCAGCCGATTGAAGTATTTCCTGGAGATAGTCTCGCTGAGCGTCCGTCAGTTCCGTGTCCAGGCTCAGCTCGGCCAGCCCGATGATTCCGTGCAGAGGGGTCCGCACTTCGTGACTCATATTGGCCACGAACTGGCTCTTGGCGCGATTGGCGGCATCGGCAGCCTCCTTGGCTTTCCGCAACGCGCGTTCCGCTCGATGGTGTTCGGTGATGTCACGCGAGATTCCAAAGGTACCGACGATCTGACCGGCTGTGTCACGGAGCGGCAGTTTGGTCGTTGCGACCCAGGTCACCCGGCCATCGGGCCACACTTCCTCCTCCTCAAGTTGCATGACCGGTTCGCCCGACTCCATCAACTGCAGTTCATCCCGCCGCGCCTGGGTGGCGTGCTGGTCGTTGAAGAACTCGAAGTCCGATTGCCCGACAGCCTGTTCGGGGTCGGCCAGACCGAATCGAGCGGCCATCGCCTTACCGATTCGCAGAAAGCGGCTTTCTCGATCCTTGAAGTAGATATTATCGGGGAGGTTCTCCAGTAAGGTCTGCAGCAGAAACCGCTCCCTTTCCAGTGATGCCTTGGTCGTCCTGTGAACATCGATCTCGCGAGTCAGCCGTTCGTTCAACTGAATCAGTTTTGAAGTGCGTTCCTCGACCCGTCTCTCCAAGTTGACATACGCCGACTGCAATTCTTCGGCCATCCGATTCAGTGCTCGGGACAAGGCACCGATCTCATCTTTCGACGTAGTCGGGCACCGTTCGGCGTAATTACCCGCGGCAAACCGGCCCGCAAAACGAACCAGCCGCTTCAGTGGCCGCGTGATTCGGAAGGCCAGCGAGTAGGATAACAGTATTCCAGCCAGCAACGTACCGATCGCCGAACCGAACAACATGACACTCATATTGCGCAGCGGCTCGAGCGCCTGCGATTCATCGATTGATGCCATCAATCGCCAGCCGGGCAACGCGTCAACACGCCGCGCCGACGCCAACACGCGGCTTCCGTTCGTCAGCCGTGCCGGGGAGAGCGGCACATCGCTTTGCGGCACACGCATCAGTGGTAGACTGGCGACCGGCACGGATCGGGATTGCCCTTTTCCAGGTGGCAAAACGTGAACGAGTCGCCCCTTCTGCAGAACCATGGCCGTAATATCAATGACGGCGCCCATCATCGTGCGTCGGCCGAGAACGTCCTTCAGACCGGATGCATCGACCACGGCCAACAGGACAAACTTGCGTTGCTGCGGCGTCTCGATTGGCGTGGCCGCCAGCACTCGCTGACGACCTTCGACGGCAAACGGCAAACCGAACGAGAACTCCGACTGGCCGGCCAGCACCTCTGGCACTTCTCCGAGAGGCTCGTCCGGCAAACCGAGTCCTTCGTGCCCTAACAACTGTCCGTCCAGATCAATGACCGCCAGTGCCAGCCAACGCCCTCCTTCCGCGCCGGAACGACCGTTCAGTTGCCCCATCGAAGCGAGGTACTCCGTGAGGATGCCGATGACCTCTTGTCGCTCGGCCCCCTCTTCCACTGCATTGGGATTGGGGGCATCAAGAAGGTCGGTGAGGCGCCCGTCTTGAGCAAATACGCCCAATAGTGCACGGTGGCGATTCACGAATTCCATCAGCCGGAGTTCTCGGTTGCGCGCCTCATCACTCAACCGCCAGCGCAGCTGATCCATCAGCACTTGTCGAGCCACCGTATAACCGACCCCTGTGAGCACACTGCAGGCAAGCAAGACCATCAACGTGACGAACGTGGCCTGGCGCAACCAGAGTGCCGAGAATCGAGCCACGGCGTAGGGATTGCGCTCGTCGGCGCCCGCGCCGGTAAGAGGTTCGTCCAATGTCGTGTCGCCCATGTTTGAGCCGTTCTTTCTGATTCCGGTGACCGTCGCCCGACAGGCAACCAGGTCGATTCTTCACCGATAACCGGCTTGCGAGTCCTCTTTGGGATCAGCTTCCGTCCTTGGCCTGCTTCAGTTGTTCGATCCGCCGTTGCACTTCGGCACGTTCCGCATCGGGTGTCAGCTCTAATACGCGTTCCAGCCAGTGGATGGCCTGATCGTAATTCTTCATGGCCACGTATCCTTCCGACAGTAACCGAATCGCCTGCGGATTGCGGAACGACGTTTCCTGGCACGCGACCCGCGCCAGACTGACCGCCCGATCCGGGTTTCGAAACTGAGGATCGGGGCAGCTCGTCAGGAGCCCGACTAGCCGATCGAGAGGATCCAGGTAGTCCGCCTCACGTTTAACGGCTTCGAAGTAATCATCGCGTGCCTGCTCGAATCTGCGTTGTGCGTAGTGCATATCGCCTCGCAAAACGTAATCACGCGAACGCGTACCATCCAACTCAATTGCCTTGCTCAGGTCGGCGATGGCACGCTCCGGTTCCGTGATCGTGATCCAGATCCCGGCGCGGTTCCGGTACGCCTTGCTCAGCCCTTCATCGAGCTGGATAGCCCGATCCAGATCGTCCAGAGCCGCCTGAATGTCCTTCAAGTTCCACCGAACGTTTCCACGAGCATTGTAGGCTTCCGCCCAGCTCGGTCGATAAGAAATCGCTCGATCGAGCACTTCCAGGGCCTCATCGAGTTTGCCCGATTTCGCCAGCGCCAGACCGAGTTCGTACTCGAATTCAGCATTTCTTCCATCCAGGGCCGTCGCCCTCCTGAGTTCCGCCAACCCCTTATCTTTCCGACCGATCCCGAACAACGTCTTGCCGCGTTCGGCGTGGGCCACGGCCCAATCCGGCTTGAACTCGACGGCCTTTTCAAACGCACTGACGGCCGCGGCCGGCTGCCCGGCACTCCGAAGCGCCTGGCCCATCCGCAAGAAACACTGGGCCGAGTCGGGGCGTAGGTCGAGGGCGGCCACCAACTGTTCGACCGCCTGGCTCAATTGGCCGCCTTCCAACAGCTCACCTGCGAAGGCGTAATGAGCATGCCAGCTGGACGGAATCGACTCGACAAGATTCTCGTTCATTCCGGCGCGCGGCCCGTCCTGCCCCGTTTCCAGGTAAACGAGACCTCCCGTCGCGACCAGAACACAGCCCCACTGGCATACATGCCCCAGGTCCCACCTGGACAGACGGGTCCCTGCGGCGCCGTCCGGCAGGACGCTGAGGCCCAGACTTCGCCGGACCGACCGGTCACGTAGCCGCCACAGGAAACTGTTGACGTAGAAGTGGACCAGGGCCGATGCCGCTACGGCCCCCGCTACGAGCCGCTGCCATAGCGGGACGTCGGCTGTCACGTGAAATCCGATCGGTTCGACAAACACCCATCCGGCCGGCAACCCGTATAATACAATCGCCGCCAGGAAGATCAGAAGACCAGCTGCCCAACGTCCCCTGCCAAGAAATTGCCCGCGGTCCCCCTCCTCGGCCGTTCCGACGCTCGCCTTGACCGACCGACTGATCCACGAAACGGCCGTGTATTGAATAGCGTGAAAGAGCTCGAACACCAGCACACCCCAGAACAGGCTGTCGCTGCCGGCCATCGCGTACCACCAGCATCCAATGCTGGTAGCCATCAGCAACAACTTGATTGGACTCGCCGACTCGCCCCGCATGCGTCCCTGAATGTAACGAACCAGAAACGCTACCGAGACAACGGCCGTCAGCAGTCCCACAGCAACCTGCAACCCAATGATCCAGAGAGGGGCCAGGAGCGGTCCGCCCAACTCGTAGTACGCTCTCAATAGGTACTCGAGCCGATCGGCCGAGAATAGCACGCCCGCGCCAAACCAAACCAGACAAACCAGTTTGTCCAGCAATGTTGTCACGCGATGGTGGCAACCCACCTTGGCGTCGTACACGCGCATCAAGCCGTAAATCTGAGTTACTGCGTGCCAGAATGCCCAAGCCAGCAGGACCAGCAACAGCGTCTGCAGATGAAACCAGGCGAGCCCCGCAGCGATCAGGATCAGCAGTGGAGGTCCAACCGTCAGTCGAATTCGATATTTGTCCCGAAGTTCGGCCTGTTGGACAATGCGCCACCACCCTCCCACGTGATGCCCCACGACGGCAATTCCCAACAACCAAAGCCACCCGGTCGTGGCCGACGCCTGCCCCTCAACCCACAGAACCAGCGGGATCAACCAGGCTGGAACGGCCACGATCAACAGCAGGTCGACGGCCCAATGCGATATCCAACTGCTTGGCTCGACCACGCCGCCTTCCGTTGGGCGGTCGGCCCGAGATTCGGCCGCGCCCTGGTTGGCAGCTCCCGGCGGATCTGCCGGTCCGAGTCGATTACCGTCCGCGTCCGATTCCGCATTCATTCAGTCGCACCTTTCACGGGAGGTAAAGGAGGTAAAGGGGTCAGGAGTCAATTGTGCGAAGCACCCTACGGGCCGTTCCGG
>CAYNDU010000131.1:0-11556 GCA_964395615.1 uncultured Pirellulaceae bacterium
AGTCGCTGCTGTTCCTAACGTTAAACCGATAATGGAAACTCCAGTGAATAATCCGCACTCGAGTGCTTCCGAGCCCCGACGCCCTCACATTTCCCTTCGCTGACCCGGTTCGACCCTCCGGCCAACGTTTGCGACGCTTCGATTGGCTCGAAACGCGGGCGGCTCGAAACCCGATCGGCTCGAAACCCGGGCACCGTTCGTGGTACATTGATACCGTGTAATGCGGTGTGCGTGTCGGGTCCGCCCGACGGTCGAGCAGGTCACGGCGAGTCGGGCGAATCGGACGCGCGCGGTGGCATCGATACCGGATGAATGTCAGAGCGCCGGGCCATTTCTCATCCAATGTTAACGGCGCGGGCTTTCGGCGTACGGATCTGGACCTATGCGGGCAGGAGGTGTAACGACCGATGTTGATTGTGAAGTGTGACGATAGGACGCAGGACGTATCGTGTTGCCCATCCGCTATCTGGTGGCGGTGGGCGCGTACGGCGAGCGTGTTGATCGGGGGTCTGGTGACCTTGTGTCTTGTTGTGCGGCCGGCCGTTTCCGTCGAGCGGTTGCAGTTTAATCGCGACATCCGGCCGATTTTGTCGGACAAGTGCTTCGCCTGTCACGGACCGGACGCCGGTGCGCGGGAGGCGGAGTTGCGTCTCGACAAGCGAGAAGACGCGGTCGCCGATCGGGGTGGTTACCAGGTAGTGGACACTCTCGATCCGAGCGAGAGTGAGTTGCTGATCCGCATCCTGTCTGACGACGACGACGAACAGATGCCGCCGGCCGAATTTGAAAAGCCGCTGACCGATCAGGAGCGGGCGACGTTAGTTCGTTGGATCAAGCAGGGAGGAGATTGGCAAGAGCATTGGTCGCTGATACCGCCGGTACGGCCACCGCTACCGATCGTCAAGAACACCGACTGGGTCAAAAACCCGGTGGATGCATTTGTAATCAGCCGGTTGGAACAAGCCGGCGTGGATCCTTCGGAACCGGCCGACACGAGAACGCTGCTGCGCCGACTCTCGTTTGATCTGACCGGGCTGCCGGCCACCTGGCAGGAAATTAAGGCGTTCTCGGCGAGCCCCTCCGAGCAAGCCTATGGCACGAGGGTTGAAGAATTGCTCAGCTCCCCTCATTACGGCGAGCGGATGGCCATCTACTGGCTCGATCTGGTGCGGTATGCCGATACGCTCGGATACCATGGTGATCAGGTGCGCAGCGTTTCACCCTATCGCGACTACGTCATTGGCGCCTTCAATGACAACCTCCCGTTCGATCAATTCACCGTAGAGAACCTCGCGGGCGATTTGATTCCGAACGCCACGTTAGCCCAGCGAGTCGCATCGACGTACAATCGCCTGAATCGAGCCTCGGCCGAAGGGGGCGTTCAGCCGAAGGAGTACCTGGCCAAGTACGCTTCGGACCGAGTGCGCACGACGGGCGGCGTTTGGCTAGGCGCCACGCTGGGGTGTGCCGAGTGTCACGATCACAAGTTTGACCCGTTCACATCCAAAGACTTCTATGGATTCGAAGCATTCTTTGCGGACATTAAGGAGCAGGGCATTGTACCGGGAGCAAAACACATCGCTCTGTTTCCCGTCCCGACGTTGCGGCAACAGCAAGAGATGAAACGACTGGATTCGATGATCGCGTCGGCCGAAGCCGATTTTACGAGTCGGACACCGGCAAGACAGGAGGCTTTCTCCGCGTGGCTCGCACGGTCCGTCTCGTTGCTCGACCGTTGGACCGTCCTTCATCCGGTGGCAGCGCAGAGTCGTGACGGTTCGAATCTGCAAATCCTGGAGGATGGCGTCGTTCAGACGGTTGGGAAGAGCCCCGAAAAGGATGTCTACACGATTACCGTCGCGGCGCTGCCTTCGGACGTCGCAGCGGTCCGACTCGAGTTGATACCGGACACAAAGCTACCGCAGAAAGGGCCGGGGCGAGCCGACAATGGAAACGTTGTCGTGCAGGCCTTCGAATGGCAAAGAGGGGGAAAGGCGATTCGCTGGGATGAGGCGTCCGCATCGCATTCCCAGTCGGGGTTCCCGATCGCCAACCTGGCGAAGGGAGACGCAAAAGGTTGGGCCATATTGCCGGAAACGGGCAAGAGGGTGACGGCCGTCTTCGTCCCCAACCCGGCACGCAAGCCCGAGAACGCAGACAGGGGTGAACCGAAGGTGAGCGTTGGCCCGTGGACGTTTACGATTCGACAGGAATACGGTGCCCGGCACACGATCGGCCGGTTTCGTCTTGCGGTGGCCTTGGCTTCATCGAACGAACCGGCGCCGGTTGACTGGTTTGCGTCAGTGTCCGATCCCGAATTCGAATCGAAATTACGGAAGCCGGCTGGGGAGCGGACGGAGGTCGAGCAAAAACAGTTGTGGGATCGGTTCAGGCAACGAAGCGCCGCTTTGGCGACCGAACGAGACCGTCTGGCTGAACTTCGGGTCGAACGAAAGAAGATCGATTCAGCAGTCATAACGACGCTTGCCACGTCGGCCGGTACGCCTCGGGAGATTCGCGTCTTGCCACGCGGCGATTGGATGAACACGAGCGGAGAGGTGGTTGTGCCGGCGGTTCCCCAATCGCTGCCCCAGCCGAAGAACCCCGACGGTCGACGACTGACCCGGCTCGACCTGGCGCATTGGCTTACATCGCGTGATAATCCGCTCGTCGCCCGCGTGTTTGTGAATCGGCTGTGGATGTTGTTTTTCGGCCAGGGGCTATCGCCGTCGGTTGACGACCTGGGTTCCCAAGGCCAATGGCCGACCCATCCGTTACTGTTGGATTGGCTGGCGGTGGAGTTCATGGAGAGTGGTTGGGACGTGAAACACGTGATCCGGTTGATCGTCACGTCGAACACGTATCGTCAGTCGTCATTCATGCGGTCGGAGTTACGTGAGCGCGACCCGTCGAATCGATTACTGGCACGCCAGGGACGATGGAGGCTGGAAGCCGAACTGGTCCGCGACAATGCCCTGGCGACCAGCGGTTTGCTGGTGCGCGCGGTGGGCGGACCAAGCGTCAAGCCGTACCAGCCGGCCGGCTACTGGGCTCAATTGAATTTTCCAAAGCGGACGTATTCGCACGACAAGGGCGATGGACAATACCGTCGCGGTTTGTACACACACTGGCAAAGAACGTTTCTTCACCCCAGCCTGCTCGCTTTTGATGGCCCGGTTCGGGAGGAATGTACGGCGAAACGGGAGCGGTCGAATACTCCCCTGCAGGCGCTCGTACTGTTGAACGATCCGACGTATGTCGAGGCTGCACGTGTGTTGGCCGAGCAGGTCATTCGGTCGGATGCGCCCGACGTTACCGGCCGAATTCGCGCCGTCTATCGTCGCGTCCTGGCTCGAGATCCGTCGGCGGCCGAACTCACGTTGCTCACGGACTTTCAAAGCCGTTCGTCGAAGGCCCTGCAGAATCGTCAGGAAGACGCCCGCAAGTTGATTCAATCTGGCTTGGCGCCCGTCGGTGAGGGGATTGATCCGGTCGAGTTGGCCAGTTGGACGGCGGTGGCGCGTGCGGTCTACAACCTGCACGAGACAATCACTCGGTATTGAAAATAAGGGGATGGCCTCGCAATGACTCCAGACAACGATCGGGCGATACGGGAAACACGACGGGCATTTCTTGGCTCGGCGTCGAGTGCCGTTGGTTCGTTAGCCTTGGCGACCATGTTGCAACGGGACGGGCAGGCGGCCTGGTCGCTCTCCGAGGGGGCGGAACCTCGGGGTACCGTTCACCCTCTCCATTTCCCTCCGAAAGTCAAACGGATGGTCCATCTTTGCATGGCCGGCGGACCATCGCATCTGGAAACCTACGACTACAAGCCGAAGCTGGCCGAAATGCACGGCAAGCCGATGCCGGAGTCGTTAACCAAGGGCCAGCAAATCGCTCAGCTACAAGGCAAGAAGCTCAATTGTTTCGGCCCTCAACATCCGTTTCAGAAATTCGGGAAGAGCGGTCAGGAAATCTGCGGCCTATTCCCAAACATTGGGTCAATCGCGGACGACATTTGCATCATTCGGTCGGTCTATACGGACCAGATCAATCACGACCCGGCGCATACTGTCATGAACACGGGAACGGCTATCGCCGGAAGGCCGAGCATGGGGTCGTGGTTGCTGTACGGATTGGGGTGTGAGTGCGACGATCTGCCCGGCTACGTGGTACTGACGTCGGTGGGCAAAGGTGGTCAGGCTCAACCGATTGCGGCGCGACAATGGAGCAGTGGTTGTTTGCCGTCCCGTTTTCAAGGTGTGCAATTCCAGTCCTCCGGCTCGCCCGTCCTTTATCTCGATCGGCCTGCGGGAGTGAGCCAGTCGATGCAGCGAGATTTGGTGGACACAACGAATCGTCTGAATCAGGCCTTTCAGCAAACGATCGATGATCCGGAAATCGCCACGCGCATCAGCCAATACGAGATGGCCTTTCGGATGCAGTCGAGCGTTCCTGATCTGATGGACGTGTCAAAGGAAACAGCCTCCACGCTTGAAGCCTACGGGACGCAGGGTGGCGATGGGACGTATGCCTCGAACTGCCTGTTGGCTCGCAAGCTGCTAGAACGGGGCGTGCGGTTCGTGCAGCTGTATCATCGGGCCTGGGACCACCATGGCGGGATCAAGCGATCGATGGAGATCACCGCCAAGGAAGTTGATCAGGCGACCGGTGCCCTGGTCAAGGACTTGAAACAACGTGGCTTATTTGACGACACGCTGATCGTGTGGGGTGGCGAATTCGGACGTACTCCGATGGCCCAGGGGTCCGGACGCGATCACCACATCAAGGGTTTTTCCATGTGGCTGGCCGGGGGTGGCATTCGACCCGGCATTGGGTTTGGGGCGACCGATGAGTTGGGTTATAACGCTGTTCAGGATTTATTCCATGTGCGCGATTTTCACGCAACGATGCTCCGTTTGTTTGGTATCGATCATCGCCGCATGTCAATGAAATTCCAGGGGCTTGATGTGCGATTGACGGGAGTTCAGGAAGCGCACATCCCGATGGAGATTCTGGTCTGACCGGCAAGTCGTGTAGCAGGACCGCGAGGACTCAGAATGTAACGTGCTACCGAACGATTCGGTCGAGCCCGGCGGGGTGTCGAGCGTTTGTCAATCGATCCGGAACTTCAAGCGGCAATTCTTGTTCATCTCAAGTTCTTTGTTGAAAGAGACAATCATGGCTTTCCGATTCATCGCGCCCCCATTCACACCGATGCACCCGAACGGGGACGTTCATTGGGAGCTGATCGAGACGCAAGCCGAGTACTTGAGTGAGCATGGGGTGCAGGGGATATTCGTGTGCGGCTCGACCGGTGAAGGCATGTCGCTGATGGTCGAGGAACGAATGCAAATGGCCGAGCGATGGGTTGCGGCCGGACGACGCCTGGGCCTGGAGATCATTGTTCAAGTCGGCCATACCGTACAACGAGATTCCATGCGGTTGGCATCGCACGCCGAACGATGCGGGGCCGACAGCATCGCCACTGCTGCTCCCTGTTATTTCAAACCGGCGACGGTAACGGATCTGGTTGAATACTGCCTGCCGATCGCCGAATCAGTGGAGCTTCCCTTCTACTACTATCACATTCCACGGATGACGGGCGTTGACTTGCCGTTGGTCGAGTTCTTGCGTCAGGCACAACCGCGGATCGGGAATCTGGCTGGACTCAAGTATTCCAGCTTGGACATGGTGCAATTGCAGGAGTTGATCCGCTGGCGGGAAGGTGAGTTCGAAATCCTGTTCGGTTGCGATCAGGCTCTCCTGGCCGGAATCGTGCTTGGCGTTTGCGGCGGGATCGGCAGCACCTATAACTTCGCCTCGTCGCTTTATCTTCAGTTGGTTGACGCGTTCGATTCGGGCGATCATGCCGAAGCTCGCCGGTTGCAGGCCCAGAGTGTGGCCCTCGTTCGAGCACTCGAAACGCACGTCTTTCTTCCGTCGGCCAAGTATGCCATGAGCTTGCTCGGTATCGACTGTGGGCCGGTCCGAGCACCGCTGCCCAACCTGACCGACGACCAGAAGTCGGATATCGCTCGCCGTTTGCACGATCTGAGTTTTCTCGACATTTGCCGGACGGCGATCGCCTGAGCGGGATTCTCGTCGTTAGCGATGATCAGGCAGAGTGTGCAGGAAGCGATCTTGCTGGCTCAGCTCGTTCACTCCCACCGTTGTTCGCCCGAAATACTCGGCCACTAACGGATGGATGGCAAACTTGTGATTGTGCTCGTTGAAGTCAACGACACGCAGGGACACCAGCGAATCGAGGGCCTTGTTGCAAGTCATTTCATCCAGATCGTGATGGCCGGGTGCTCTCAGCGCCCGAGCACACAACGTTGCCCGGTCGATCGGGTGCGGTATGTCGGCCAACAGCGACAGCTCAGCTAACTCTCGATCCGTCAACTGTTTGCTGAGCACATGCATAATGGTCGCCACGGCTTCGTGCTCGTTGCGAGGTCGCGGCTCTCTGGAATCGCCGTTATCGACCAACGACGGCCACGCGCCGGCGTCGCCGCCGGCCTTGCATCGCAAGAGGTTTGCGGAAACCTTTAGCGCCAACGGGTGCCGGCAGCAGAACTCGATCAGTTGCATTTTCTGCAGATCAGTTCCTTTCTTGACGCCCTCTAGCCTCAGCAATAAATTCGCCTCGGCATCGTCCAGCAGACGTTCTTCCAGCCGTATCTCCAGCAGGGAACGGCCACCGAATTTGGCGACATCCGTAAGTGGCAGACGCGTGGTCACCACGCACAGGCCGTTGCCCAGTTTGGACAGGCAAATGGTGCGCAGCAGGGCCCGCAGCAGTGGCTCCTGAGCCATCCCGTAGCTCGTGTCGCGTTCGGCATGTTGAAGGGGCTCGAGTCCATCCAGGACGAGCAGGTACCGCCTCTGCCCAATCGCTTGTTGCAACGCCGCAATCTTCTGGTCGACGGAATCCCCCGATCCGGAATCAGCCGATCCGGAATCCGCCGAGTTGGGAGCTCGCTGGCCGGTGTTGGGCGTCGAATGGAAATAGGCCATGACGGCTTGGTAAAGGTCTTCTGCATTCGTGCCGGGTTGGACGGTGTACCAGAAGATCCCATCGGGCGCCTTATGGCCAGGCCACTCGGTCCGGTGCCGATAGAGCCATTGGCGAATCATGGCCGTCTTGCCGTATCCTCCCCAGGCCACCACGCCCACCATCGGTACCGAACGATCGGCCCAAACCTGGTCGATTTGACCAAATTCCGTCTTCCGGCCCACGAACCGGTCACCCAGGGGTGCAGGGGCTGCGTCCAGGTCGGGCACGAGACTTTTGTGGGGGCCGGCCAAAATCGGCGCTGCGAAGCAGGTGAGGAGGAAAAGAACGGAAAAAAGAGGGGTCCAGTGCATGGTTTCCTTGCTCGCTGACGTGTTTTCCGCAACCGACACAACCGTTGCTTTTTGATCCGTTACACCGGCAGGTGCCGGTGCCAGATATTTTTTCTATATCACACAGGACGGACGACGGCAGGTCAAATTACACGGCTTATCGATTCTTAACAGAAACTTAATGGTTCGGTCACACGGTTCTAATGGAGCGACGCGCCAACCGTCGTTTGAACGGCCGTTTGCAATTGGGCCGGGAACCGTTTAAAAGTGAGCATCCTCCCCGCTGGACCCGAAATGTGAGTGGAAAGAAAGATACGGACGAATGCACACGTGGAAAATCGCGGGAATCAACTTTGACCATTTTCACATGGGCGACAACCTCCGGTTTGCGTTCGAGCACCCGGCGTGCGAGATCGTGGGAATTGCCGACGAGCAACCGGATAGGATGAGGGACGCAATACGCAATTTTCGGTTGGACGAGCGACAAGTGTTTTCAGACTTTCGAAAGTGCCTGGAAGTCACTCGGCCCGATATTGTCATCCTCTGCCCGGCCGCCGCGCGACACGGTGAATGGACTCGCAGCGTCGCACCCTACGGCGTTCACATTATTGTTGAGAAGCCGTTTGCGGCAAATCTGGCTGAGGCGGATGAGATGATCGAAGCGCTCGCCCTCACGGGCAAGAGACTAATGATCAACTGGCCTCTGGCCTGGTACCCGTCACACCGCACCACGAAGCGGCTGATTGATGAGGGTGCCGTGGGACAGGTCATCGAGGTGCACTATTACGATGGCAACCGGGGTCCTCTTTGGCACACGGCCGACAAGCTGGAGAAAACGGCCGACCAGGTGATGGAAGAAAAACCCAACAGCTGGTTCTACAAACAGGCCCATGGCGGCGGATCCCTGCTCGATTATCTGGGCTACGGAACGACGCTGGGAACCTGGTTTCTGGATGGAGCACAGCCGTTGGAAATCACTGCTGTTGTGGATGATCCGCCCGACCTGGAGGTCGACGAGCATGCAATTGTCGTGGCACGCTACCAGCGCGGGTTATCGAAGTTCGAAACGCGATGGGGTACCTTCACCGATCCCTGGACGCACCAGCCACAGCCGAAATGCGGTTTTGTGATCGTCGGTACCGAGGGGACCATTACAAGTTACGATTACGAGGAATCGGTGCGCGTGCAGGACGGGTCTTCGCCGGAAGGACGGGAGGTCGCCGTCGATACTCTGTTGCCGGCCGACCAGAATCCGGTTGCCTATCTGGTCGATTGTCTGACTCATGATCGAATGCTCACCGGCCCGACGTCGATCCCGATGTCGCGTTGCGGTCAGCAGATCGTCGACACGGCCTGTCAAAGCGCCCTTCAGAAACGCACTCTGCCGTTGATTCGCTAGTGCTTTGACAACTTTCAACGTTGGGGTTGGCCGTCGCGCAACTCGTGGTGTGGCGACAATTTCGGATTTGGCCAACCCCAGAAATAAAAATGAACAAAGCACTAGAATGACTTAAGCGGCCGTTACGGGGTGGATGTTAGTGTCTGAGGAGGCTGGGAAGAGGTTCCATGAAGATCACCGGAATCGAAACGCTCGTCTGCCACGCGCGAATGCGCAACTGGGTCTTCGTTAAGGTGCTGACCGATCAGCCGGGCTTGATCGGATGGGGCGAGGCCACGCTGGAATGGCATACGCGCAGCGTCGTTGGTGCGATCGAAGATATATCACCTCTGCTGATCGGCCAGGATCCGACGCGGGTCGAACATCTTTGGCAGATGATGTGGCGACAGCATTTTTGGCATGGCAGTGGGATTGTACGGGCAACGGCGATAGCCGGGATCGACCTGGCCTGTTGGGACATTGTGGGTAAGCAACTCGGTGTGCCCTGTCATCAGCTGTGGGGCGGACCGGTCCGCGACTACGTGCGTCTGTACTGCCATCTGGGTGGTGGCAACATGGAGGACTTCTACGAGACACCGGTCGACAATGCCAACCACTTCGCCGATCTGGCTCAGCGAGCGGTTGCCGACGGATTCAGCGCCTTCAAGGCAATGGCGGTTCCACCGACAATGCCCATCGAAGGGACTCGCCCCCTGCATGCCGCCCGGGCATGTGTTGCGAAGATGCGCGACGAAGTTGGTCCGGAAATCGACATCATGGTCGACTGCCACGCTCGACCGTCACCAGCCATGGGACTTCAGTTTGCCAAGGCCCTTGAGCCGTTCGATCTGTATTTCTTTGAAGAACCTTGCTGGCCGGAATCGATTGAGGGTCTGGCGATGATCAATCAGGCGGTCGCAACACCGATCGCAACGGGCGAACGACTCACTCATTCTTCGGTCTTCGCCCAGCTCTTCGCAGCGCGAGGGTGCGAGATCTGTCAGGTCGACATCACGCATTGTGGCGGAGTGACCGAAGCACGCCGGATTGCCGCACTGGCCGAAGTGCACCGGATCTCGATGGCGCCGCATAACCCGCAAGGTCCCATCAGTACGGCAGCGTCTCTGGAGTTTGGTTTCTCGCAACCCAGTTATGTCATTTGCGAATCGGTCCATGCGGACGTGCCATGGCGGACGGACGTCGTGGAAGAAGGCTACCAGTTGGATGTTGCGACACGCACAGTACGGCCCAACAGTCTGCCCGGTCTGGGCGTGATCGTGAATGAAGCGGAAGTCGGCAAACACCCATTCCAACAGGAAACGGTTCAACGCGTCTTTTACCGGGATGGCAGCGTGGGCGACTGGTGACAACGTCCCACCCGTTAACTTGATCTGGTTCGAGTGCGAGTCATTGCAGGCCCAGCTTTGAAGGGAATTCGAGATGAGAGTCTTACACATTCGATTGGTGGTCCGCACGCTTCTTGCGACGCTGCTCAGCTGGCAAATGACGCTTCCATTTGCTTCGGCCGATGATTGGCCGCAGTGGATGGGACCACAACGGGACGCCGTCTGGCGCGAAACGGGCATTCTGGAACGATTCCCCGAACAGGGCGCCCAAATCGCCTGGCGGCAAAAAGTAGCCCTCGGCTACGCCGGCCCGGCGGTGGCTCAAGACCGTGTATTCGTCATGGACTACGTGACGGACGGCGAGTTCACGCCTTCGGCCGGACAACGCAATCACCTGGACGGCATCGAGCGTCTGCTCTGCTTTGATGCCGATGACGGACACCTGCTGTGGAAGAAGAGCGAAGAGTGTCACTACCACCTCTCGTTTCCTTACGGCCCCAGGTCGACGCCAACGGTCGACGGGGCACATGTCTATACTTTGGGAGCGGAAGGTAACCTGACCTGCCGTAAAGTGACCGACGGCAGTAGGGTGTGGCAACTGAACTTGCCCGAGAAGTACCACGCCAAGACGCCTCCCTGGGGCTACAGTTGTCATCCGCTCGTCGACGGTGATCGCCTCATCTGCATGGCCGGTGGTGAGAACAGCGTCGTCGTAGCATTGGACAAAACCACCGGGCGAGAAATCTGGAGGGCCCTGTCGGCCAAAGAGCCCGGCTATAGCGCCCCGGCGATCATCCACGCAGGCGGCACCCGCCAGTTACTGATTTGGCACGCGGAAGCCCTTAGCAGCCTCGACCCGGCCACCGGCAAGGTCTACTGGAGCCAACCGTCTCAGCCCGATTGGGGTATGGCCGTTACGACTCCCCGCTACGATGCGCCCTACCTGTTCGCCGGCGCCATCATCTTCAAGTCAATGTTGCTCGAACTCGGGGCCGATCGACCGACGAGCGACATCGTGTGGAGGTCCTCGAAAAACGTCGGCATCTCACCGGTATTGGCGACTCCATTTCTGGAAGACGGGTTCCTGTATGGCGTGGATCGGCGGGGCGAACTGCGGTGCGTCGAGCTGAAAACGGGCGAGCAACGATGGACGACCTACGACGCCACAACAACCGGTCGACCGGTCGACAACGCGTCCGCCTTCCTGGTGAAACAGGGTGGCCGTTTCTTCATCCTCAATGATTCCGGACAGCTCGTCATCGCGAAGATGGATCCCAATGGGTTCAAGGAGCTGAGCCGGGCCCAGGTCATCGAACCGACGGCAACGGCCTACGGGCGCAAGGTTCTGTGGAGCCATCCGGCGTTCGCCCACCGTTCAATGTATGTTCGGAACGATGAAGAAATCATCTGCGTATCCCTCGCACGATGAAACGGGGACAGGTACATTTTCGCCGGTTGATTGAGCAAGATAGATAAACCGTG
>CAYNDU010000132.1:0-11554 GCA_964395615.1 uncultured Pirellulaceae bacterium
ATTTCCTGTCTGGTCCGCGCGCCGATATCTGTCCGGAATCTTCGCCATCGCAGAAAAACACGGGCCGATCAGGAAAAAGTACTTCCCCCTGCCGTTGCCGTTCGGCGCTCCGCACGACGTGTACGACCTGGGCGCCGCACGCTTCGAGCGTTTTGGCGACGGAATAGGCAACACTCTTGCGATTGGCAACGCCGAAGACGAGAATCCGTTTGCCATCAAGCTGTAGAAACGAATCGGTCATGGGATGTTCACTGTTCATCGAATGTATGTCGGGTTTGAGCGGGAAGCGGCCGAGGAGTTCTCACGCGGGTCGATTGATTGACTCACAGCGAACTCTCAGGTCATCTTGACGGGTCTGGAGCGGAGCCGGATTCCGACTCGGTTGCCGTGCAGGCAAAGTCTAAACGTGCCACGACGCGGCCATCGCGGCGGATTCGAGCATCCAGGTAGAAAGCCTGAGCCAACTGATCAAGCAAGGACGTCTCGATGTCAATCGTTTCGCCGGGACACACCATGTGCCGGAACCTCACGTTGTTCAATCGGGTCGCCACGGGAATCCCCTCCAGTGACTCGACTTTATGGGATATCAGGACGGCACCTGCCTGCATGGCGCATTCGCACAGGATCACTCCGGGTACGATCGAAAAATTGGGGTAGTGTCCCTGGAAGAAGAACTCGTCCTCACGAAACGTCTTTCGGCAGACGATCCGATCGGCGTCGAGCGTGACAAGTTCGTCCAACAGCAACATGGGCCCTCGATGGGGAATGTAATGTTCGATACGTTCGCGCGTCATCCGTCATTCCTCTCCTCTGCGATCAGGCCGGCCGGTTGGTTAGCTGGGCATCAACGTCATTGGCAACGATGACCCCATAATTGATGGCGCCGAGCCAGCCCGACATGATGATCCCGACACTTCCGGCGTGATAGAGTCCTCCGACCTGTTGAGGAAGACCTCGGCTGATTGCCAGGCCTTCGAATTTCGTCCCAAAACTCGATCCCGCCAGGTGCTGCGTATAGTGCTCGAACGTGAGAGGCGTAGCCGCTTCGACATGAACGATGCGTTGCCGGCAGTTCGGAACATATTTTTCCAGTGCGTCGAGTGTCGTCTCGATAAGCGACTGTTTTCGCGCATCGTAATCGTCGGGTGCCAATTCGGCCCAATCATGGTACTGGGCGTTTGTACTTGACACAATCAAGCATCGGGGACGCGAGTCGGGTCGCGTGGAAGGGTAGTAAAACGAAAACGTCCGGCTCGTGATCTCGGGACTCAGCAACAGGTCGGTACGAAAGAGCGGCGCGGTACTGCAGAACAGCAGGTCACCGGTCGACTCATCGATCCGGTCATCGGGAGCGAGCGCCATGTAGACTTGGGTACTCGAGTTATTCAGCCGCACCGCGCGGGCCTCTTCGACAAAGTCGTTGTCCAGAGCTTCCTCGCCCACGAGTTTCAGTGTTGTCGACAGCAAATTGGCGTTGGAAACAACGGCATCGGCACCGATATCACGGCCGGCGACTCTTACGCCCCTGACACGACTCTGCTTGATCAGGATCTTCTCGACGTTCGAACGAATGGCCACCGTAACGTTATTTCGAAGCAACTCTTCATGCATCAACCGAATGAGTTGATCGGTGCCGCCGCGAAAGGAGAAGACTCCCTTCGACATGAAATTGGAGAAGACGATGCCGTACGTGATCGCCGGATCCTCCAGCGTCGACCCGTTTGCGTACGTGATCGGCTCCATCAAGAGCCGAACGACATCCTCGCGCCCGGGAAAGAAACGCTCGAAGAGCTCCCGGTTCGTCATTTTCTGATCGTCATAGAAGTTCATTGCCCGCACCGTGTCAAAAAACTCTTGCACGGTTTCGAGCGGAAGCTCGAATCTCTGGACGAGAAGGCGAGTAAAGTCGTCTCGATTGAACGTCGTCGTGAGTGAGAACATCGGATTATCGAAACGGATATTTTTCAGCTGCACGATGTAGTCGGCGATTTCCGCCGTCCAATATCGTCGGCAACTCTTAATCATCCCGACGGGAAAGCCGTGCAGCGAGATGTCGAAGATGTGCCCGCCCGGTCGGCGAAACCAGGTGGCCAGCCCGCCCAACTTGTAGTGTTGTTCAAGCAGCAAGACACGGTAACCGGCGCGCCCCAATACGTTGGCCGAAGTCAGGCCCGCCAGACCGCTGCCAATAACAATCACATCGAATCGATCGGAAACGTCCTTCAAGAAATCTTTGGCCATCCGCAGCTTACTTCCCTTGAGAATCGAGTTGTTCGCCCCTCACTCTGTCGCGCTCAACAGGTGGCGATTGGCAACCAGAATACCGCTCAGCAATGCTCCGACAATGCCCACATAGCCCTGGTCGGTACCGCAAATGAAGAGTTTCTCGACCGCGGTGGTTCCATCCAGTCGTTTGCGTGGTGCGCCGTAAACCGCGCCGTTATCGTGCCATGTGAAACGTCGAATGGTCAGGGGAGTGAACATATCGGTATCGACGACGTGCTGCCGGAAATCGGGTACGTGTTGAACGGCCACTCGCTGAGTCGCGTCGTACCAGCGGAGTTTCGCCAACTGGTACTCCGCTTCCCCCAGGCCGGCCCACCGGTCGAAGTCGGCCATCAGTGTTACTCGAACCACACCGTCCGGCAAGACCTCGCCGTCGTAGAGAAAGTTGTTCGGCGAACAGATCACGCCTGAGTCAGGATCACAGAGCCCGTCTCGGGGTCTCTGCCACTGGAACGAGTCGCTGTTGTTGAAAAAGACAATGGTCTTGTCGTGCCCCAGTTTGCGCGGCTGGCAATCGAGGATCGAGATGGTTTCGATGAACGACATTTGTCCCGATTCGGGCGCCGTATCATCCCGGTCGTCTGCCGTCAGACGCATCGTCTCGGAGATTCCCGCCGACGAAAGGACATTCCGGGCCTCTAGCTGTCGACCGTCGTCGAGAACCACGCCGACCGCTCGCCCGTCCTCTACGACGATCTTCTCGACACCGGCGCGCAGACGAAGTTCCCCGCCCAGCTGGCGAAATCGGCGGACCAGGTTTCGCAAGATAAGCCGCACTCCGGCAAACGGTCGGGCAAAACCCTCGAGAAAAATACTGCGGAACATGATGCAAAACTGGCCGAAATCCATGTCCTGTTCGCGAGCGTTTCCGTACCACATGATCGGGCAGAGAATCATCTCGCGCAACATCGGCTCACTAATGAACTCGGCCAGTCGATCACGAGCCGACGCGTAATAAAGGTCGCCATCCAGATCGTCATAATCGATCAATTGGCCCACAAGGCGCCGCAGGCCGTCTTCCTGCCCCGGAAAATGCGTGGCCACCTCGGCTGCAAACAGCTCGAAATCATTGCTGAAGTCGAGCTGCACGTCGGGGAACGATACCGTCGATCCGACTTGCGGCGCCAAAGCGAAGTCGTCCCAGCGGAAACGTAACTGACGAAGCAACCGGGGAAGCGGGCCCCGACGACTGCCCTGCGGCGCGTAGTTGGTGATCGCGTGCAACCCGACGTCATAATCACGACCGCGAAGCCGATAGAATGAATTCAAGCCGCCGATCGTGGTGTGACGCTCGACGATGCAGACGCTTCGATCGTAATGTGCCAGGCGAATTCCGGCCGCAAGACCCGACACGCCGGCGCCGATAATGATCGTGTCATACATGGCATCGTCCCGACCCGCCGACCTTGACGCGGGAGGATCCATGACACGTCCGCCCGCCCTTGGTCCGCCCACCCGAGCGCGAGGGACACGGTTCCCAATCGTGGCTCGACACTGCACACACCTCCGACCTGGCCAGGACCGCCCAACGGCCATCAGCCGCCGCTCTCAACGACGCTTATCCGCTCGCTCGATTGCTTACCGAAACTCGATGCGACTCAGGCTAACCAGCCCGCTCCATTTCCTTCATGATTGGCGTCAGGTAGTCCACGGTGCTGCCCATGCTGGCCAGATGCTCGTAGTCTTCTTCCGGGATTTGCACCCGGTATCGCTTGCGCAGTTCCATGACGATATCCAAGAAGTCCATGCTGTCGAGTTCCAACTGGTCACGAAACGGTTGGTCGTCGACAACGTCGTTGACATCTTCGTCGGGCGCAATGTCGGCAAGAATATCCAAGACTTCTGCTCGGATTTCGGCTGGCGTCATACCGCGTAAACTCCTGAATGTCTAGCTATGAAACTTCTTAACGATGACCGCGGAATTGATCCCTAACATCCCAAAGGAGTTGTTCAGGACATATTCCACGTTTCCTATAGTTCGGGGCTCGTTGATCACCAAGCCGGGAAGCGCACAGTCGGGGTCAAGCTGATCGAGGTTGATTGTGGGGTGGCATACGCCGTCATCAAATGCGGGCAGATTCCCGGCCAGTTCGAGTGTGCCTGCAGCTCCCATGCAATGTCCGATAAAACTCTTTGTATTGTTGAAGTACGTCGTGGGGCAATCGGCAAAAGCCCGCAACAAGGCCTGACACTCCTGCTTGTCGCCGCTTTGCGTCCCCGTCGCGTGCGTGCTGACAATGTCCATTTCTCCGGCCTGTAACCCGGCGCGACGGAGCGCCAATTCCACGCACTGCTGCTGCCGATCGGCATTCGGCAAAACAAAGTCGGTCGCATCCGTGTTGATCGCGTGCCCGACAATCTCTCCATAGATGCGTGCCCCCCGCTGCAAGGCCTGCTCGAGCCGTTCGAGCACGTAGATGCAGCCCCCTTCCGATACGACGATCCCGTTCCGATGAAGATCGAACGGCCGCGATGCACATGTCGGATCTTCATGCTCGGCCAAGGCGCCCTGACTTCGAAAGCTGGCAAAGATGCCAAACGTATGAATGGCCTCCGAGACGCCGCCCGCCAACGCCAAATCACACTCTCCCAAACGCAACATCTGCAGACCCTGAATCAGCCCGGCGTTGCCGGCCGCACAGGCGGCACCAATCGTGTAATGCGGCCCGGTGATCCCCATGTTCAACGCAACTTCACCCGCCGGATTATTCGCCACCGTTCGCGGATTGTGATGGTGTGACCAGAAACTCGTGTCGTAGTCGTACCCCTTGAGCTCGAATATCTCGTTCTCCGTCTCGACGTTCCCGTGCTCAGTGACGCCCACGTAAACCCCGATGCGGGCCACGTCGCAATCGGCCAGCTTCAGTCCCGCGTCGTCAAACGCTTGCCGGGCCGAATAAACGCCGATACTGCCGGCCCGCGTTCCACGGCGAATGTCCTTTCGCGTCTGGTACCGCCGAGCGTCAAACTCGCAAACGCCCGCCAACGTCTTGCCAACATACCGAATCTCGTACTCGCGCACACCGCTCCGGCCGGTCAGGAGACTCCGACGGAACTCCGACAAGTCATTGCCGTTCGGCGCCGAAAGGCCGATTCCGGTGATCACAATACGCTGCTCACCGAGCAGCCCAGGAGATTTGCCCGAGCCGGTCATTCAGACGTTCCTTTGTTACGTAAAACTACTGAGGCTAACCCTTTCCAGCGGAAATGGCAACCGGCAGTCAGAGGCGCAGACCAGGGAAAGTGCACCATTGGTTCATCGGATCTCTTCGGAGTCGCTTCAGATCACGGCGTGTTGGACGGTTTGATCACAAGAGCTCAGATTGGCCGAGAAGCCCGAATTTGTCCGCAGTTCACGGCTCGTTACCCTCTCGTCATGTGGCGTTTTCGCACGACGGATCGAAACGTGCACGTCGACCCATTCCGCCGGTGCCCCACTCACGATGATCCCACGGAGAATGAACGCTCAAGCCCCGACCCGCAAACGGGAACCCCGTGCCATGCCACTGCGAATCAGGTAATGCGCCAAAACGAAGGTCTGAAACGGCCCTCCCTATCCGCACCGGCCGGGGATCCGCCACGGGTCGCCGCACGGCAACGAAGCGAGCCCGTCCGTCAGCCTGCATCGTCTATCACACGAAGCCGCACCAGCACATACCCCTCTTTCGAAGGGGCATATGAACGATTGGGCACTCGAGCAAACCAACGGCCGCCCCTCGTCGCGGGGTCACGCCCAAAGGCGAATGCCCGAGGTAGCCTCGTCGACGACGGCATCTGCTCCCACGTTTCCGACCGGCGCTGATCATTTTCCGCCGGCCATCGCTTCTCCCAGGCGACGCATCCCTTCGGCAGCGGAGACCGTCGGTTCGTATCCCAAGTCGCGCCGTGCGCGGCCGATATCAAAGTAGTGCGAGGTTCCCAGTTGAGCGGCCACGAATCGGGTCATGGGTGGTTCAGCGCCACCGGGCCAGAGCCGGAACACAGCTTCGCAAACGGCCCCCAGCCGCCGGGCCGCCGCCAGGGACAAACACCTGGTGACTGGTGCCTGTCCATCCAAGGCGAGCAGTTGATTGATCCAATCCCAACAGTTAACCGGTGCACCCTGGCTGATGAAGTAGGCGTTACCGCCGACCGTTGATCCGACGCTCAGCGCATCCAGAGCCAGCAGATGAGCGGTCGCCGCATTATCGACATAAACAGTATCGATCAGATTCTGACCGTCGCCAATTCGTCGCAAGCGGCCGTGCCGAGCACGATGCAAGAGTCGTGGCACGAGATGAGGATCCCCAGGCCCCCAGATCAGATGGGGTCGCAAGGCACACGTTCGCAAGCCGGACGAGTCGTTTGCGGCCAACACTCGTTGTTCGGCCAGGGCCTTCGAATGCGGATAGTGACACAACCATCGAGTGGGATAGGGTTCCGACTCGTTGACCGCTTCCTGGGGCGAACCGTCAAACGTAACGCTTGGACTGCTGGTAAAAACGAGGCGAGTCACACCGGCACGGCGACACGCATCGATGACGTTTTCGGTTCCCACGGTATTGATACCGTGGTAGTCGCGCCAGGATCCCCAGATTCCGGCCAGTGCGGCAGTGTGGATCACGGCATCGACGCCGTGGCATGCGGCGTCCACGGCCGATTGCTCCCGAACGTCGGCTGGAAACCACGTCACACCTTGGGCCACAAGTCGGCTATGCTCATGACGCGAGAGCCCCCGCACGCGGCTCCCGCGAGCCAATAGCTGCTCGACGATCGCCCGTCCCAGGAACCCCCCGGCTCCGGTCACCAATACACACTCCGACATGGACACCCCCGGCTCGATTTCGATTGACGTCGTATAGAACGTAGGTAAAGGGGTCAGGAGTGAATTGCCGGAACGGCCCGTAGGGTGCTTTGCACAATTGACTCCTGACCCCTTTACCTCCGCCTCAATGCGTTTGGGAAAGGCCCACTGACGGCAGAAGCCTAAACTAGATCCCCTCGACAATTCCGATCGGGATTCGAAAATGGAACGAGCCGGAAGCGTTCACCGCGGCAGCCGGCAGCGACAGTCGCAACTCCTTGATGGTTTTTCGATTGATCTCCGGCGGCATCAGGAAGACGAGTGTATCGCGAGCGGCACCGTCCGGCCTGATGCGATCGGTCAATCGCTGGCCCTCAATTTGACTGACATCGTCAAACGTCAACAAGGAATAACTGCGTTGAGCGTCGTCGACCAGCAGTGGCAGCAAGGCACGCCCGTTTTCGTCTTGAAACTCGTGGTGATACCAGTTGTGAAACGGTCGGGGCCGATCGCCCAGATTGCGAACTTCAATGGTGATCGCGATCAGATTGTCGTCGTCGGTGGTGATGACCTGCTTCCGCTTATCCTTAGCCCGCACGGCACCATAGGCAACTCGGACGATGGTTGCCTGAACATCCCCCACACGCTGTCCCGATTTGGTGGCGACGGCCCATACGACGCCTTGATCTCCTTGGTCGCGACTCGCGTCGCTCGACGGCGGGTCGGCCCCAGCGTCATTGCCTTGGTCGGCAAGCCGATGCAACGAGTAGTAGGCCAGGGCGACAACGGCGGCCAGAATGAACACCGTGGATAGCGTCGAGACGAGGGGCCAGGGATTTCCGGTAACGGTCTTTTCTCTGAGCGTTTTTCCGGGAGCGGTTCGCCGTCTTCTTTTTTCCGGTTTTCTTTCGGCGGACCCGGACTGCGGACCCTTCTGGTGACGGTTGGCGCCCACCTCGTCACTCACCCCGTCATTCGGTGCAGCGGTCTTGTCGGTTTCGTGGAGCGTGGGAACGACCTGACCGGCGCGCACGTCCATTTCGAGCCATGAATGCGTCTGCTCGCGAGGGACGTCGGATGAAGGAGAATCCGGGCGAGGCTCGACGCCTCCGGAGTCCTTGGCCAGATCGCTGGGCATTTCCGTCGAACCGGGGATCGGATTACTCACAATAAACGAATCGGTTTCACCGGACGATTCGATTTCTTCGGGAGCCACAATCGGAGCAAAGTACTTCGTTTGGCAGACCTCGCATTGCAGTTGTTGGCCCACCGCCAGTGTCACCCTTTGTACGTGGGCACACCCGGGACAACGAACTCTCACTCCCTCTTGGTCCATGCCGGCCTCTCATCTCTTTGCCGATTTTCGCAGTCGGCCGGCAGCCCACGGAACCAGCTGCTCGCGAAAGATCTTCGAGTTATGTCGGATATCAACCGGGAGACCCGGATGCAACAGAAACGTCTCGATCGACTCCGTCTGCTTGTGACTTGCGGCCCGCTTGCGCAACTCCTGAAAAAGTTGTTCCTGATGGTCCCGGTCTTCCGTTGCGTATTCGGGCCAGGTTTCGACGACGATGACCGGACGTTGACGACCGGGAGTGCCGATACCGACAAGCGCGGACCGGTAGACGTGGGGATGTTCGTTGATAACCGCTTCCACCGGCACGGTGAAGAGCGTCTGCTCGGCGGTGATCACGCGATGGGATTTCCTGCCACAAAACCAGAACCGATCGTGTTCGTCCAAGTATCCCACGTCGCCCATCCGGTGCCAGACACGATCTCCATCGGCTATCTTGTGGAACGCATTCGCATGAGTACATGTCACATATCGACGAGTGACCATCGGCCCTGTAACAAGAAGCTCGCCCAGTTCTCCGGTCGGCAACTCGTCGATTTGATCCATTCGATCGATCGGTTCATCGCAAATACGAATCACTTTCCAGTCGACCCCTTCGAATCGTGTTCCGACGCACGTCCCTTTTCCGGCTGCACTTGCTGCCGCAGTTTCGTCCAACACAACCGAAGCTGAAATGCTGGCGACCGGTAACGCTTCGGTGGCGCCGTACGGTGTGTAGATTTCGCCCTCGGGATGGATCGCCCGCCGCAGTCGCCTCAACACATGCGGAGGTACCGGTGCCCCCGCCGATAGCACTCGACGAATCGTCGGCATTCCAAGATTACGTTCCTCGCAGTACTTCCCCACTCGGTTCCAAAGAGCCGGTGATCCAAAGGACTGCGTGGCCTGCCAGTCGCTGATCGCTTGCAGGTAGTTTTCGGGCTCGACATCCGCCGGTCGTGTGAAGTCCATTTTCGGAAAGACGGTGGTCACACCCAACGCGCAACTGAAAAGCGCGAACAAGGGGAAGCCCGGAACATCTATTTCGCCTTCCGAAACGCCGTACCGTTGTTGGATCATCATGGCCTGGCTGACGAATTGCCCGTGTTCGTAGAGGACCCCTTTCGGTACCCCGGTGCTGCCCGTTGTGAAAATGACAGCCGCCTCATCCCGTGGATTTCCGGGCAATTCGACGGCCACTGTTTCGCCCGACTCCCTGAGTTGCCCCAACGTCGCCCCACCCCAGAACCAACGCCTCCCCACCGTTACCCGAATGCGCGATCGAGGAAATTTCCAGGCCAGAAGGGCGGAAACCGCCTGGGCGGCCGGGACGGCCACGAATCCGTCCGGTCGCACCTCTTGAAGGCATCGAACCAGGTTGGCTCGGCCCATGCCCGGATCGATCAGCACCGTGACGGCACCCGTGCGAAACAGAGCGAAGACGAGCGAGACGAAGTCGATTCCCGGACGCACCAACAGCACAATCCGCATACCCGGCTCGACCCCCAGTTGCACCAATCGAGAGGCCAACCGGCTGCTGTCTTCTTGTAGCTCGGCGTACGTCATCTGCCGGTAACGGGGCAGGTTGCGCCGGCGTTTTCCAGACGGCTCGGCAACCGCCACACGATCGGGAAACCGTTCGGCACTGCGCTCCAGCAACTGAGCAACGTGGTAAGGAGCGTTCATGATCGTCTCGAATCCGCAGCACGTTCCCGAGTCGTCGCTTCGGTCTGAGCCGCAACGTCTGTGTCGCTCGCCGCTTCCGGGCGCTTCCTAACCAGTTGCTCTGCCAGGCCGATCACGTGCTTTGCGACATCCAAGCCTAACGTCTGCGACAAGCCCTTCCAACCGGGTACCGCGTTGACTTCCAATACGTATTGCCTTCCATCGTTGGCCGGTAACACATCGACACCGGCGATCGGGGCGCCGACGGCCGCAGCCGCTCTCCTGGCCAGCCGAGCCAGCTCGGGGGTTACATCGAGCGGCTCGGCCCGCGCGCCGCGACTCAGGTTGGTTCGCCAATCCAATGCGTTGCATCGCCGGATGCCCCATACCATGTCACCAACGACGAATAACCGCAAGTCGTGCCCCGCATGCGGCAGGAACGGCTGTAGATAAATGACGCAGTCGAGCTGTTCGAGTAAACGAAAAGCCCGTTCAGCCAGAGCCGGGTCGGAAATGCGAGTGATCCCACGTCCCTCACCACCAAATAACGGTTTGACGACCACGTCCCCCCCTAACCGCTCGAACGCAATGTGGGCAGCTTCGGCGGACTGGCAAGCGATGGTCTCGGGAACGGGCAACCCGGCGCGTTGTATTCGTAATACGGATAGATACTTATCGATGGCGCACTCAAGCGAGAGGGGTGGGTTCAACACAACTCGACCGGAATCGGCCCATTGGCCGAGCACGTTCATGCGAAAAACAACCTGCTCCAGGCTGCCTGGCGGCATCGAGCGTACCAGAATCACGTCGGCCGGCGGATCGGAAACGGTCGGCGGTTCGGAAAGGGCCGGCGGATCGGAAAGGGCCGGCGGTTCAAGCTTGCGGCCGGGAACGTGGCCGGTCAAGTCGTCGAACCGGTAGGAGTGCACGACGTGCCGGCGCCCGGCGGCCCGTCGCAAGTCGCCAAGATACCAACTCCGTGGCGAAGTCAGGACAGCAATGTGCATGACCGTTTGTCCTTATGCCGGCTCAGAATCCGATTTGCATGCCCCGAACGACTGTTCGAGCAGCCGCGGCTCCGTCTGACCAAACGCCAGCCACCGCCCGGAGACCAGGCTTATCAGGTGAACTTCGGCCGGGCTGAACAAAAGGGGATCGATTCGATAGAAGTCCCGCTCGTATCGCTCGAAAATCTCCTTGAACGGACGACCGTGATCGGCCGATGACCGGCTGGGAATCTGTGGGCCGATTTCGGCCAATCGCGGCAACTCATCTTGGATCCAAAGGGTCACTCGAGCCCCGTAGAGAATGGAATCATTGGTCCAGCCGATTCCCGTCAGTGAATCGGCTGCTACCGGCGGGAGCGGAGCCGGGCCGGATCCGGGCCCCCCCCGACCCACCTCATAACCCAGGTCGTAAATTTTTTGCAGCCCCGGCTCCGTCGAGGGCGGCGCTCACCGGGCAGTGGTTCGAGCCGAGCGGCTCGA
>CAYNDU010000133.1:0-11516 GCA_964395615.1 uncultured Pirellulaceae bacterium
GTTGTGGGGGGGGCCACCCTTTCCTTGGCGGCACCACGACGTGGCGGTTCGTGCTCGTCCCAGGCGAGCTCACGTTGAGGCCTGTCAGACACAGGGCCCAAGCCACTCGACTCGCCCGCTTTGCCGGCGGTTCGATGGTCATCCTTCGGCCCAGTTGGGTCGGCCTCCTGTGTCCATCCGATCCCGGTTAGGAATCCGACAATCATCGTCACGATCAATGGCAGCCCGCGGCACTTCCAGCGGCATGCTCGGTTCAGGACGACATGGTCCATTGCGCCGGTTTTCGCGCCACATCGGCTTGGATTTGACAGATCACAACGTCGAGTCATCGTCTAGTTCCTCTCGTAATTGCCGAGCGTACTGACTGGCAACGCCCTGCCACGTGTCGACGACCGGTCGTCGATCGACGGTCACGATCATCTGCTGTCGGAAAGCGTTTAGTCGTTGGTCGAGCGTATCGTTCCAAGCCACCAGGTTGTCGGTCGAACTCGGGCCGTTCGGGCCACGCGGGCCGTCGGTGTCGTGCTCGACGGCCAACGAATGGGTTGAACCGCCTGGATGGTCAGCCAGTTGTGGTGCGCCGGTGACGTTTTCAACAGACGGAGTCGGATGAGCGAGTGCCGGCCCCGCTGGTGGTGTGCGACGTGCCAGGTAGCCGGCCGAAGCCAGGATCATCAGGGTTGCCGCGAGCGCGATCAGTGTCTGCCAACCGAACGCCTTTGAGGCCCGTGCACTTTGGAGCGAAACTTGGGGCGATCCGGATCGGCGAACCGTCTCCGTGGCCCGGGGGTACGACCGGTGGCCACTCGGTTCTTGCAACGAGCGCTCGGGCATCGAGTGAACGGGCATCGAGTGAACGAGCGTATTGTGCTTGGGGACGTCCGCCTCGAGACACCTGGCGAATTCCAACCAGGTATCTCGCCACTCGGCCGTCTGATCGTCGAGCGGCGTGTCGGCCCGTTCGTTACGGGAGGTCGCGCGGCTCAGTTTCTTGTGGAGCGAATCGTCGGTTGGTTCAATGGCTCGGTTCATTTTGGACAGGCCTTTAACAGGCCCCGCATGGCTTCCAAGCCGCGGCGCACGTGGCTCAGTGCCGTGTTAAGTGGACAGTGGAGTTGCTCGGCGATTTCCTGAAACGAAAGCTCGCCGTAGTAACGCAGTAGTAACGCCCGGCGCTGGTGATCACTGAGTTTTTTCATTGCCGCCTGTAACTGGTTTGACATTTCATGATGCAGTAGCCGGTGCTCGGGCGCATATTCTCGGTGGCTCGGTTCAAGTCGGTGCCAGGTCGTTTCGTCAACGGTGACCTCGCGGTGAACGTTGCGTGCCCAATCACAGATCAGTCGATCGGCAATTTTCAGCAGGTAGGCCCGCGCATACCCCTGTTCGTCGTAAGTCTCCTGAGCCTGGCAGGCACGTCGAAAAACTTCCTGCCACAAGTCATCGGCCAGATCCGCATTTCGGACGGACGCCCAAAGGTATCCCCAGACGCGGGATCCGTGGGCTTCCACCCACTGGGTCAGTCGCTGAAGATCCTTGTTCTGCGGCGTCGGTGTCATGTCTGAGTAATACAACGCGGGTCGAGGCCGTTTATTGCACGACGGTGCGTTTTTTTTTGGGGGTAAGAAGAGACGCGAGACGAGATCCGTTCCAATCAGTTGAACCCCGACCGGTCGGCCAGGTATCGGGGCAGCCGGGGCGCATCGGGCTGACCGCCGGAGGGTTGGGGTACCATGATCGGCGGTCGCGGAAGCCTGGGAACGGGTCGGGAATCGGTCGAGTCTTGATGGCCGGAGCTCGCCGTCTTTGGCCCTTTGGGTCGTATCAGGCGTCGTCTGCGGGTCCGCGCGGCCCGGGAACGGGTGACGGTCCAAAAAAACTCATGCTTCGCTTGACAATCATACGATACATTTGTACAGTACTTTCTATCCTCGGTCTTTTCAGTTCTTTCCAACCAGGCACCGCCACGCATGACGCTTCCTACTCCAGACACGCCTGACACAGGTGCTCCAGCTGCCGCCCCCGATCCCGCACTTCCTGATATCGTGCGGACTTTACGAGAGCAATTGGACAAACAACCATTCGCTCGGCCATTGGCGGTCCATTCAACGATCCCTGGAGCAACCGCGGCAGAATTCGGGTCGTCATCGGAATCAGAATCGTTATCGGAATCGTTCGTCACCGTTGAGCGGGGGATGTGGAGCAGTGGATGCGAGTCCTTTGACCGTTGGCTTCCGGCGGGTGGATTACGGCGTGGGACGTTAGTCGAATTTCTGGGTCAGCCGGCCGGTGGCGCCGGCACGCTGGCCTTTTTATTGGCATGCCGCAGGTCGAGGCAAGGTGGGTCGCTGGTGGTATTGGACCCGGACCAGACCTTTTACCCACCGGCTGCGGCATTGTGGGGTGTACCGGCGGCCCATTTGTTCATTCTGCGAGCGACCGATCCGGCCGATCAGTTATGGGCATTGATTCAGGCTTTACGGTGTCGTGGAGTGGGTGCGGTATGGGCACCGTTAGAGCGGACCGTTTTTGATCGGCTATCGGGCCGTGATTTTCGACGTTTGCAATTAGCGGTCGAGGCGGGACAGGGGGTCGGTTTTTTTGTTCGTTCGCTGGCCGCTCGCCGCCGGCCTTCCTGGGCAGACCTGCAATTCCAGGTCCAACCGCTGGCGCTACCCGACGAGTCACCACCCTGGCGGCGACGACGGTTACAGATCCACGTGACACGATCACGTCAGGGGCCGTCGAGTACGGGGCTTGTGTTAGACGTGGATGAAGTTACCGGGACTTTCCAAGTGGCAAGCGAAAACCATGAACCGCATCCTTTGCATCTGGCTACCTCGTTGGCCCATCCAGCGCCTCGTGGTCGGTCAACAAGTGCCTAAAGGGCAGCCGATTATTTTGCACCAGGTGGTAGCCCGTCGAGGGCAGTTGGTGGTCGCCTGCTCCGAAACGGCTCGGCAACGTGGCGTACAGACCGGCATGTCACTAACCGAAGCGATGGCGGTGGCGATGGAATGCGACCCGCCACCGCAGACACACCGATCGCAACCCGTGCAACAGCAGAAACCCGTGCAACAGCAGAAACCCGTGCAACAGCAGAAACCCGTGCAACAGCAGGAGCCGGTGGACAAGCGGCAGCGGGACGGTCCCGCAGCGAGTCTGAGCAGTTCGGCGTGCTATGTGGCTCAGCATCATCGTGAGGAGGACGATCGCGTGTTATGCGAGTTGGCCGAGTGGTGCGAGCAGTTCGGGCCGATCGTTGGGTTCACGGATCGGCCCTTGTGTGACTCGGCCTTGTGTGACTCGCCCTTGTGTGACTCGGCCAGCCAGGCGTCTCCCGAGCGTTCCACGAACCGAAGTTCTCGAGATCAAGAAACTGAGCCATTCAACTCGTCGAATGACTGCCTCTACCTGGACTGCACACATTTGGGCGCTCATTACGGGGGCGAAGATCGTTTACTTCATCGGGTCACTGCCGCGTTGGACCGGCGAGGGTACCACGTGCGCACGGCCCTGGCCGACACGTTGGGGGCGGCCTGGGCGGCCGCTCATTTTCTGGCCCGCCCCAACGCGGTGGGAGGCTCAACGATCACCGGGCAGCTTCCTGCCGCACATCGCTCATGCTATGCACTGCTGGCACCTGGGGGCAGTTTCGCGGCTTTGGAAGCCGCACCGATCGCCGCACTGCGTCTGCCCGCCACAACCCTTGCTTCGTTGCAGCAATTGGGCATTGAGCAGGTGGGCCAACTGGCTTGTCTACCCCGTTCGGGGCTCGCCGGTCGCCTGGGAAAAACGTTATTGATTCGCTGGGATCAGGCCTTTGGAACGTTCCCCGAGCCACTGCACATTCATCATTCCAGTGTTCGGTATGAGGCCCGTTGGACGGCCGAGCATCCAACGCGACACCCGGAGCACCTCCACCAGATCCTGGTCAATCTGACTCGACAACTTTGCAACCAGATGACCGAACATGACCGGACCGTTTTGGTGTTACGAGGCGACATGCGTTGTCGTCGCGACGGAGATTTACAGTCCGAGTATCCGCCGACGGCGGGAACGGCGCAACCTGCGTCGTGGGACGGCGAGTCGTTCAACGGGGCATTTACCACACAAACATTTCGGATTGGTTTATTTCAGCCCACGGCCCTGGTTGACCCACTGATGGAACTGATCGATTTACAACTGGCTCAATTGACGTTAGCGGGCGACGTCGAGCAGATTACGTTGACCGCGACCCAGACGACGCCTCGCCAACGACGGCAGGGCGAGTTATTTGCAGGGGGGCCGAGGCGAGTGAGCGACTGTCTGGCTAAGCTGATGAACCGCTTGAGTGTGCGATTGGGGCCAAGTGCCGTCGTCCGTCCGCGTTGGCTGCCCGGTGCCGATCCGCAGCGAGTCTGGGTCGATCAGTGTCTGACCGGCCATCGCCTGCCGGCGAGTACTGCATCCTCAGCACGTGCCGGCAAGTGGTCTTCGGCCCAGTCGCGTGGCATGGTCCGTCCTCTTCGGTTTTATGCGTCCGCCGAACGTCTACAGGTTAGGACCGAGTCTCCGCAGGGTCCTCCGGTCAGTCTGGACTTTCAGCGTTGCCGGGCCCGTGTCGTTCGTTACTGGGGTCCCGAACGGATCGAAACCGGCTGGTGGCGAGGTCGATCGGTATGCCGCGACTATTACCGAGTAGAGATCGACACGGGTTGCTGGCTGTGGATTTTTCGACAGCACCACGATCAGCAATGGTATCTGCAGGGCCTGTTTGATTAAGAGACACTCTTGATGAAGAGAGAAACCGATGCCCTCCTCCTTCCATGCAACGACATCCTCACGTGCAGCCGCCCCAACTCATTGGCTCCTCTGGCAACAGGCAATGGACCTGGCCGAAGTCGTGCTGCGTGCCACCGGTGCCTGCTCGACGGTCGAACGGTTCGGGCTGGCCCAGGTGATCCGCCACACGACCCTGAAGTTACCGCCCTTGGTCAGTCGCTGCCCGCCGGTCGCCACGAAGGAACTCCTGGCCGACCTGCACCAGGCTCAGCGGTTGGCCGAGCAACTCGAAACAACGTTGCTGCTCGTCGAACGCCTGTCGGCCGAGTCGCCATTCGGCCCACACCGGCTACTGGATCGACTCAGCGAATTCCAACACTTGCTCAGCAGCCTGCTGTCCGCCTTGCAACCTTCTCTGAAAGGCAACCGAACGATTCGCCGTTCCGGATGGTAGGCACGTTCAGTGGTGCGACGCACAACATTGGTGCAACGGACAGTAGTATCGGGGAAACGACAGTATCGGGGAAACGACGAGTGCCATACGCGGAACTTTACTGCAAATCCAACTTCTCATTTCTGGAGGGTGCATCGCATGCCCAGGAATTGGTGGAACGCGCCGGCGAGCTCGGCTATGCCGCCCTGGCGGTTACCGATCGAAACAGCCTGGCCGGCGTCGTACGCGCCCATGACGCGGCCCAGTTACGAGATCTGCCGTTGGTGATCGGAGCCGAGTTGACCCCTCAAGACGCTCCCCCAGTCGTCCTCTGGGCGCCCGACCGAGCCGCCTATGGACGACTGGCTCGCTTGATTACCTGTGGGCGGCGTCGAGCGACAAAGGGGGACTGCTCATTGGTCTGGGAAGACATTGTCGAGCATGCTGAAGGACTGCTCGCCGGCCTGCGTTGGGAGATGCCGGCGCGTTCGAGCCGCCCTTCAGGTAGTGACACGGGCCCGTCAGGTAGCGACACGGGCCCTTCAGGCCCACTCGGCTCGAACGGTACACAGCTTTCACTGCCGGATGCCGCAGGCCGGTTTCGTGAGCTTTTCGGGTCCCGCGGTTACCTGTTGGCCTCGCTGCATCGAGGCCCGGACGATTCCCAGCGTCTGGCCTGGTTCAAGGACCAGGCCAGACGGACCGGTCTGCCCTTACTGGCGACCGGCGGCGTGCTCTACCACACCCGAGCGCGTCAACCACTACACCATGTCCTGACCGCCATTCGACGGGGAGTGACCGTGGCTCAGGTCGCCGGGCATCTGCCCCCTAATGCTCAATACCATCTCCGTGCGCTGAGCGAACTGCAATCGTTGTTCGCATCAGCACCGGGCGCGTTCGAGCGCACGATGGAGGTTGCCGGGCAGTGTCATTTCTCCTTGGAAGAACTGCGTTACGAGTATCCGGAGGAACTCGCACCCGACGGGTCAACTCCGTTTGAATACCTCCAGCAGCTGACGTGGCGGGGAGCGGCTCGCCGCTATCCCGACGGCATCCCTGACAGGGCGAAACGGTTACTGGAGCACGAACTATCGTTGATTCGCGAATTGCGGTATGAGGCTTATTTCCTGACCGTCTGGGATCTGGTCCGTTTCGCCCGAGGGCGGAACATTCTCTGTCAAGGCCGCGGGTCGGCGGCCAATTCGGCAGTCTGTTTCTGTCTCGGGATTACGTCCGTCGACCCGGACCGCATGGATGTGCTATTTGAACGATTCGTCAGTCGCGAACGGGACGAAGCTCCCGATATCGACGTCGATTTCGAGCATGAGCGGCGTGAAGAGGTCTTGCAGTATCTCTACCAGAAGTACGGTCGGGAACGGGCCGGCATGACCGCCGTCGTGATTACCTACCGATCCCGCTCGGCCGTTCGCGATGTTGGCAAGGCGCTCGGCCTGTCACTTGATCGGGTTGATGCCTTGGCCAAGCAAGTCGACGGGCACGCCGATGAGCCACGGCTGGCCGAGCGTTGTCGGCAGGTCGGTATTGACCCGGAATCGGAAACCGGAAGCAAGCTGATTTATCTGGTCGAGTCTCTGCGCGGATTCCCTCGGCACCTGAGCCAACATGTGGGTGGCATGGTCATGACCCGCGGCCCGCTCTGTGAACTGGTTCCCATCGAGAATGCGGCCATGGAGAACCGGACAGTCATCCAATGGGACAAGGACGATCTGGATACACTGGGGATCCTCAAGGTGGACTGTCTGTCGCTGGGCATGTTGTCGGCCATACACCGTTGTTTTGACATGATCGAGCAGCATACCGGGCAGACGCTGAGCATGGCGCGCATCCCGGCCGGTGACCGGTCGGTGTATGACATGATTTGCCAGGCGGACACGATCGGCGTTTTTCAGATCGAGAGCCGAGCTCAGATGAGCATGTTGCCACGACTCAAACCTCGTTGCTATTACGACCTGGTGATCGAAGTCGCGATCGTGCGTCCTGGTCCGATTCAAGGGAACATGGTCCATCCCTACCTGCGACGACGCTCGGGCCAGGAGACCGAGACCTATCCGAACCAGGCGATTCGCGAAGTTTTGCACAAAACGCTGGGCGTGCCGATTTTCCAGGAGCAGGCCATGCGGCTGGCGGTTGTGGCAGCCGGGTTTACACCCGGCGAGGCCGATCAATTACGGCGAGCCATGGGTGCCTGGCGGCGGCCGGGGGTCATCGACCAGTTTCGCCAGAAGCTGATCCGCGGCATGCAGGACCGCGGATTAAGTCCGGAGTTCGCCCAGCAGGTCTTTCATCAGATTCGCGGTTTTGGAGAATATGGGTTTCCCGAGTCCCATGCCGCCAGTTTTGCTTTGCTGGTGTATGTCTCGGCCTGGCTGAAACACTACTACCCGGCCGCCTATGTGGCCGCATTGATCAACAGTCAACCGATGGGCTTCTACGCGCCGGCGCAACTGGTGCGCGACGCTCGGGACCACGGTGTGACGGTCTTGCCGGCCGATGTGAATACCAGCGACTGGGACTGCACGTTGGTCCCCGTCTTCACGCCCGATCCCGACCGGCCCGATCCCGACCGGCCCCGCTCGAATGACAACGGGGCCCGACCGACCCTGGCTCTGCGTCTCGGCATGCGTCTGATTCACGGCCTGCCGCTCGCCACGGCCCAGCAAATCATGCAGGCCCGCAACTCGAGCGGTTGCTTCACCTCGCTCCAGGATTTCGCCCGTCGCACCCAACTGGGCCAATCGCTCATCGTGCGACTGTCGCAGGCCGATGCCTTCGGTTCGCTCCAACGCAACCGGCGCCACGCACTCTGGGAAGCCCTGGCCCAGGAACCACCCGGCAAACAACTCCCGTTGCTCGACCTGCTCCCCTGCCAGGACGATCCGGTGCCCGACTTACCGCCACTCAGCGCCCAGCAAGATGTCTTCGCGGACTACCAGACAACCGGCCTGTCGCTCAAAGCACACCCGCTCTCCTTCTACCGGCCAGCCCTGGAGCAACTCGGCGTGGTGTGTGCCGAAACATTGCGTTACTTGCACCATGGCCGTCGTGTCAGTGTCGCCGGCCTGGTGCTGCTCAGACAACGTCCCGGCACGGCGAAAGGAATCACATTCGCCACGCTCGAAGATGAAACCGGAACGGCCAACCTGGTGATTCATCAGGCTACTTGGGAAACGTTCTATGCGATTGCACGCCGAGCACCCGCATGGATCGCTCACGGGCGTCTGGAACGTAAAGATTCCGTGATCCACCTGGTCGTTCAATCACTGGAAAACCTGTCCGATCGCCTGCAACTGCTCAACGCCAAGGCACGCAACTTTCACTGATCCCGAGCCCTTTTCCGGCAAGGACCGGTCGCCGGTATTCCGCCGATGACTGCCTTCGACGACAAAAAAGACGCTCCCAATCGGTTGACGGTCTACCGCTCGGCTCGACACAATGCACGCGTTCCCAACTCACATGAGTCTGACGCCACTTTCCTTCGAAACAGAATAGCCCTGCATGACCGACTCCTCCCAACCAGACCATCCCACGGCTACCGCCGGCGCCGCGAGACAGGCAACGGTCGCCCGCCCGGAACTTCCGATCAACTCGATTCAGCCGGGCGGCGGATTCTGTATGCGATGCGAATTGGCCTGGGGCCACGTGCGCCGCTGGTATTTGCGGACGTTTCGCACCCGGTACGTCGAACGAATGGCCACTTTGCGGCAAGGGACCGGCGGTCCCTACCCGATCGAAATCCTCGATCCGCGTGATCTGAAGTTCTATCGCAATCAGGGGAATATTAGCTGGGATCCGGCCGACGACCCATTCACATGGCGTGATCGACTGCCCGTCGTGCGCGTCGGGCTGGCCGAGATTGCGATCATCGGAGGCACGTTCGTCGGGTTGGCGGTTCTGGCTGCGTTTCTCCCTTGGCCCTGGATACTCGTTGGAGTCGTCCCGCTCGTTTTGTTCGGGTTTATCGTCTCCTTCTTCCGGGATCCTCAAAGAAACGTACCGTCCGGCGACCACCTGGTCGTCTCTCCCGCCGACGGACGAGTCTTTTCGGTGGAAGAGCGACCGTCCGCCGAGCCGAACGGTCCACCGGTCATCGTCATTGATATTTTTCTGTCCGTGTTCAACGTCCACATCAATCGGTTGCCACTGGCCGGAACGATCCAAGAAATCACCTACCGGCCTGGCAAGTTCCTCAACGCTTTGCGTCCCGAAGCCGCACGCGAGAACGAATCACTGGAGATCGCCGTCCAATGCTCTGGCTCGGCCAACCGCACGTTTCGAGTCCGACAGATTACCGGCGCTATCGCTCGGCGGATCGTTTGCTGGGTACGGCCGGGCGAGCACTTGTCAAAAGGACAACAATTCGGGATGATCAAGTTGGGCTCGCGAACGGAGTTGACGATTCCCTCGGAACCCGGGCTGACGGTCGAGACGCGCGTGGGCGACAAGGTTCGAGCCGGAACGACCCTACTCGCCCGGTATGCCCCGACATCGCCCCGAACCGAAGAGGCAGGGCCCACAGGAGGGGTGGCCGGCCCTTGACCATGGTCACTCGGCGTGATGCGATTGGCCGTCAGCCGGATACGGGCCCTCACCGATGGGGCCTCCGGTCGCTCTTGGATAAGTTCGACAAATGGGGCGACGCTTAGATCGCCACACTTTTTTGCGACAATCAACTTCGGCAGAAGGAAGAACGAATGGAACGGATGACGGGCCGCCGACGAGGCTTGCGGCGCAAGCGACTGAGGGACGTCACGTCGCCCATTTTGCCGACAGCGTTTACGCTGGCAAATGGACTGTGTGGACTGGCCAGTATTACGATTGTGACCAGTTCTCACCCCCATGTATCACCGACCGACCTGGCATTTTATGCCGGACTCTTGATCTTTCTGGGGATGGCCTTCGACGTCCTTGACGGCCACGTGGCCCGGATGACCAATCAGACGAGTCAGTTCGGCAAGGAGCTCGATAGTCTTTGTGACGTGATCACGTTCGGTGTGGCGCCGGTCTTCTTGATGTTAGCCTATTCCCATATTTTTCAACGACGCCTGTTGTGGGGCATGGGTGCCCTGTACGCGGTCTCTGCCATTCTGCGGCTTGCCCGATTCAATGTTCAAAAGAACGAGCACGCTGCAACGAAGTTTTTTACGGGCCTGCCCACGCCGATGGCTGCCGGAACGATCGCGGCGTTTACGATCGCTGCGCCGTCATTGCATCAATTGACCGATCCGATGATGCCGGAGGCGACCCAGGAACTCGGCCGGCAGCTGCTGGGCGTGACGATGATCATCGTACCGATCATGACCGTGGCTCTCGCCTGGCTAATGGTATCCCGAGTCCGGTACCCTCATTTGGCCAACGAGCTATCGCGGCGCCGAAGTTTCTCACAATTGGTGGAGCTGGTCTTTGCAGCGGTTGTCGCCATTACGCTCCACGAGTTGGCCTTGCCCGTATTGTTCTGCTACTTCGTCTTCGCGCCGCCGATCAAGCAGCTGCGACGCAAACCGTACGAGCAGAAAGCCGGTTCATCTGAACAACTGCCCAGGTCGGCCGTTCCGGCCACCGATGAATCCTGACGCCATGAAAGGGCCGTTCACGACCAGGGGCCTCGAACGGCCATGTGACGCCTAACGCCGGCAACTATAAAAGAAGGCAGGGGGCAGATTGGCCCAGACAGGTTTGCTGATGGCCACCTCGCCGAAATAGCCCGACAGCTTCTTTCTGAATCGCCGACCGGCGGGCAACAACAGGCCCTGCAGGTATCCGAACGTGATGAACTGGCCGCCCGGTCGCAAGACTTCCATCGTGGCGTCGAGGTAGGCCGTTTGATCGTCATCGGAGAATACGGCCCATGGCAAACCGCTTACGATCGCATCGACTTTCTCGACACCGTGTTCCTGGCAATGATCCTTCACCTCTTCCACGCTGCCCTGGCAGACGCGGATCTGAGGAAATCGATCCCGCAGCATCACTGAAAACCGCTCGCTGATTTCGATGGCAAGAAAAGTCGTTCGCGTCGGTAGCTGGGAGACAATCTCCTCGGTAATCGCGCCCGTCCCCGGACCATACTCGACAACCGTCTCGGTCCGGTCCCAGTCCACGCTACTGACCAAGTGCCTGGCGAGGTTGGAAGAGCTGGGCGCGAAGGCGCCGACGGCTTTCGGATGACAGACAAATTCGCTTATAAATCTGCGATAGTCGCGTGCGATCATTCGTTCCCTTCTTCCGTTCGTTTCCCGCGCTGTCTCGATTGCGGCACCAGTTAGGGTAAAGGGGTCAGGAGTCAATTGCCGGAACGGCACGT
>CAYNDU010000134.1:0-11462 GCA_964395615.1 uncultured Pirellulaceae bacterium
CGACGACGACCGACTACGGAAACACCTGGAAGAACACCCAGGGAATCCCAATCGCCCGAACGTCAAGATCGCGCTGAATACGTCCACCTAAAAAAAGTCCGTTCCTGCACCCGAGACGCGCAAAAGGGGCGGAAGAATTCGCCGTAAGAAACATCGCCGCCCGACCCATCTGCCGGCGTTGGCGTCATGCGCACATCGCACGGCACAACCCCGGGTGCGTCCCGACGGCGAAGGGGAAACTTCTCAGAGCAGAGGGTCGGTCCGTAGCCCGGGCCGACGGGAATCAGGCGGTTGGAAAACGGAGCAGGGCATACCGTTTTTTTCCGGCCCGAAGAACGGCCGTGGTTTCGCTAGCCAGATCGTCGACAAGCAACCGATCGTCAACATCATTGCGGCGCCGGTTATTGACATAAGCTCCGCCCTGCTGGATCGTTCGCCGCGATTCCCCGTTGCTCTTGGTCAGTCCGGCCAGCACCAACGCCTCGACCAACGACAACCCTTCGCCCGATAGTCGAGCTCGATCGACCTCGCAACTCGGCACGTCCGAGAAAATGTCCGCCAGCTGGCGATCCGTGGCTCCTTCAATGGCCGCACCGAAGAAGATCTCCGTCGCCTGCTGGGCGGCAGCAAGGCCCTCAGAACCGTGCACAAGTCGAGTCAGGGACTCGGCCAATCGTCGCTGGCTGTTCCTCAGATGGGGCTCGGTCGACCGCGATTGGTCGAGAGCGATAATCTCCTCCCGGGGCAAGTCGGTCAACAGCCGAAGGCACTTGCCGGCGTCATCATCGGCCACGTTCATCCAGTATTGGTAAAACACGTAGGCGCTCGTGCGATCGGCGGACAGCCAGATCGCCCCCGATTCGGTCTTGCCCATCTTCGATCCGTCGGCCTTCGTCAACAGGGGCAGAGTAAACCCGTACAGCTGCACGCTTTCCAAGCGGCGAGCCAGGTCAATACCGGCCGTGATGTTTCCCCATTGATCGCTGCCTCCGATTTGCAACTCGCAACCATGATGCTGGTGCAGGTAGGCAAAGTCGTATGCTTGCAGGAGCATGTAGCTGAACTCGGTGTAACTCATTCCACTGTCGGCCCGCGCCAAACGAGATTTTACCGAGTCCTTGGCCAGCATCACGTTGACCGGAAAGTTCTTTCCGATTTCTCGAAGAAAATCGAGGTAGCCGAAGGACGACATCCAGTCAAAGTTATTGACCAGCAAAGCGCCGTGATCGGCGTCGTCAAAATCGAGCAAGCGGCGCATCTGCCCCTCGATGGCCGACACGTTCTCGCGCAGGGTGTCCACCGACAGGAGGTTTCGTTCCTCGCTCTTCCCGCTGGGATCGCCGATCATCCCGGTCGCTCCGCCGACCAGGGCGATCGGTCGGTGTCCTGACTGCTGGAAACGGCGCAATGTCATCAGCGGCAGGAAATGACCGATATGCATACTGTCGGCCGTCGGATCGAACCCGGCGTACAGCGTACGTGGACCCGAGGCCAGCCATTCGCCCAGGTGCTGTGGATCAGTCGCCTGGTGGACAAGACCGCGCCACACCAGGTCGTCATACAGGTGAGTCATGAGTCAGTGCACTTGGGGAAGGAGCCGGAATATCTAACGTCTACCAACCGGCCGGTCAGCCGGCCTTCTCGTGGGCGGGGACGCCCCGCGCGCCGGCAACGGCGCCACCGGAGTTCGGCGAGCCGCGGCCTTCGTACGAAGAAGAAAAGGACTAACGGGACGAATGACCGCATGGTAACGACCGGCCGAAGAAATGCCAACTGCCGATCGGTCAACGCCACATGTCGTCGTCAAATGGATGCCGCGGACCGGTCAGCTTTGGTTTCGGCAGCGCTTTCAGAGCCTGGGCGGCGAGGCGCAGGTCGGCACGCGTCGTGATTTTCATGTTCACCGGCGAACCGGTGACAACCGTCACCGAATGGCCGCATCGTTCCACCATTTCCGCGTCGTCCGTCGGCGGAGGATCGACCGGTTGGGCGTAGGCTTCGACCAACCATTGTCGAGAAAAGACCTGTGGAGTCTGAGCTTCCCACAACCCGTCTCTGGGCACGGTCCCGACAATCTCTCCCTGGTCGTTGACTCGTTTCAGTGTGCTGGTCACGGGTGTGGCGAGCAGCGCGGCGCCGGTCCGTTCGGCAGTGGCAAATACGTTGTCGATCCAAACGTCGGCCAGGCAGGGCCGAGCCGCATCATGAACCGCCACGAAGTCGATATCCTCGCGCACATGGGCCAATGCGTTACTCACCGAATCAAACCTCTGGGCTCCGCCCATGACAACGTCGATCCCCAACACGGCCACATTGGCCGCAAATTTCTCGTAAAACGACTCGCGGTCCTCAGGATCGATCACCAACAGCAACTGCTTGACATCATCACGATTCAAGAATCGCTCGGCGGAGTGCAACCAGACGGCACGGTTATCCAAATTGATAAACGGCTTCTTGTAGTGCTTATCTTGAAAGCGGCTGCTCTTTCCCGCAGCCGCCAGGATCACGGCAAATTCTGACACGGTTCGATCCCCCGTACAGGCCGGTTCGGAAACGATGGTCATCACCCGATCATGCGGTCCAGCGCGGTCATCGCGACTCCCCATCGGGGCCGCGTGTCCAAGTATGTCTCCCACCATCGGGTCAGCAGGTCAAGCGGATCGACGTCGGCCGGCATCGAAATGTTCCATTCGGCCAGGGCAGTAGCCAGAAGTTGATCGTCATCGGCAATGATCCCCGTATCGATCCCGGCACGCAACGTCGGTGCCAGCATCGCCAGTTCCGCTATGCGTGGTAAACGTTGAGCATGAATCGACTCGCTGAATTCGGGCAAATCAAGGTTCAGTTGGGAGAGCATCCAGGCTAGCCGCAACACTTCCGGCAGCCGTGGGAGTTCGGTCGATCCGGGCAACACCTCAATGTGCACGTTGTTGTAAGGCAAATGGGCCGCTCCGCCACCACCCATGGCCGGATGAACGGCGATGACTTCGGCCGATTCGACAATCAGCCGGGCGTCGGACCAGCGGCCAATCGCCGGCAACAAATGTCGGCCCGTTCGGTCCCAAGCCTCCCGCAGCGACTCAGCCTGCACGGTCACTTCATCAACCAGGTGGGGGATCGCTCGCCGCACGGCACTCTCAACCGCGCCGATCGCTCCGGCAATCTGGCCCTTGACCAGTTCGGCCCGACTGGCTCCGACCGTCTTTGTGGCGGCCCGGATGGCCAGTTCGGACGCACCGTCGGCCAGAGTACTGAGCCCGATCAGATGTCGCCAGAACACGGTCCGCGGAAACTGGGCGCTTTGAACCACCCTGCGCAACTCCTGAGCCGACTCGGTCACCGCCTCGGCCAAGACCGGATCGACAATCAACTGCCCCCGCGCGATCGCCTCGGCGGCGTGAAGACAACTCGCGGGAAAGCTGACAAGCCAACGAAGTTCGATCGGACGACTCACTTCGGTATTCACAGGAAACCTGCCCGGAAAGGAACAACGGATATTACGTACAGCGGACTACTTTCAGCCGACGGCGAACGTGTTGTAACATACAGGACCGCCGGGTGATAGGGACGGCCAAGTCAGCAATTGGAGTAGCGCGGAATGACGGACATTGTCAATCGCTGGACAGTCGCGGACTCTGCTGAACTCTACGACATTTCCCGTTGGGGGGCCGGATATATCGGGATCGGCCCGACCGGTAATCTGCTCGTTCATCCCGACCGCGATCCCGAGCGCGCGATTGACGTCATGCAATTCGTCGAAGGAGTACAATCGAGTGGGATGCGACTCCCGCTGCTCATCCGGTTCGGGGGCATACTGGAGGACCGGTTACGAGAAATGCACCGGTACTTTGCGCGAGCCATTCGGGAATACGAATACTCGGGGTCGTATCGGTGCGTCTACCCGATCAAGGTGAACCAACAGCGGCAGGTAATCGAAGAAGTGATCCGGTGCGGTCGACCTTACGGGTTCGGCCTGGAGGCCGGCAGCAAGGCCGAGCTCGTGGCGATGGTATCGCTGGCCGACAACGAGACTCCGTTGATTTGCAACGGATTCAAGGACGAAGAGTATCTGCGAATCGCGATGCTGGCTCACAAGATGGGTCGACAGGTGATCCCGGTGATTGACCGCATGAGCGATCTGTCGATCATCCTGCGTCAAGCAGACATCGCAGGCGTCCGCCCGATGATGGGAGTGCGTGCCAAGCTGGCGGCCCGCGGTGCCGGTCGCTGGCAGACCTCGGGAGGATACTTGTCGAAGTTCGGACTGACGATCAATGAAGTGCTGCAGGTAATCGAGCAACTCGAGCGATGCGGACTGTCCGACTGCTTGAAGATGGTTCATTTTCATCTCGGCAGCCAAGTGACCAACATCCGTCATATCAAAACGGCCCTGATCGAGTCGGCCAGAATTTACACACACTTGTATCGGCGCGGGGCCGGCTTGCAGTTGCTTGACGTGGGAGGCGGCCTGGGCATCGATTACGACGGCTCCCAAACCGATTTTTCCTCCAGCGTTAACTACACGCTGGAGGAATATGCCAACGACGTCGTCTACCACGTACAAACGGTCTGCGACCACGCCGACGTCCCTCATCCGGACCTCATTTCGGAGAGTGGTCGAGCCGTGGTTGGCTATCAGAGCCTGCTTGTCTTCGAAACGCTCGGTGTCAATCGGCAGGGCGACCGGTCCGCTGCCCGTTCGGCGCCACCCGGCAATGCACCGCTGCCCATCTGCCAGCTCCATGAGACCTTAACGGAACTGCAGGTACGAAATGCGCGCGAGTCGTTCCACGATGCCCAGCAGGCGCTCGACACGGCCATCACACTTTTCAATACGGGACATGTCGACCTCGAGCAACGGGCTCAGGCTGAAGAACTGTTCTGGGCCATTTGCCGACGCGCACGGACGCTGATCGCCGAACAGGAAGATCTGCCGGACGAGCTTTCCGAATTGGACCGGTATTTGAGCGACACCTATTTCGTGAATTTCTCGTTGTTTCAATCGCTCCCCGACAGCTGGGCCGTGAAGCAGCTTTTTCCCGTAATGCCGATCCACCGGCTCGACGAGCGGCCGTCGCGATCGGCGGTAATCGCTGATGTCACATGCGATTCCGATGGCAAGATCGACCGTTTCATTGATCGGCGTGAAGTTCGGCGCACGCTCCCCGTTCATGCCCGGAACGGAGAACCGTATCTGATGGCAGCCTTTCTGGTCGGAGCCTACCAGGAAATCCTGGGGGACCTCCATAATTTATTTGGCGACACACACGCCTTGCATGTAGACTTGGCAGACGACGGCCAGGTGGTGATTAAGTCGACCGTTCGGGGCGACACGGTCTCCGAGGTCCTGCAATACGTTGGCTTTTCAGTGGAGCAGCTCGCCGATCAGCTGCGCCGATCGATCGCCCAGGCACAGGCGGCCGGCCGGTTCGACTCGGCCGAGGCGACAGCCTGCGAGACGTTCTTCCTAAAGACCCTTGCAGGCTATACGTATCTTGAGCAACCAACCGTGACGACTCACCGCCCAGCAGGGCCCGGAGCGAACGAAACATGATAGTCATCGGAACGGTCGAGCTGAACTACACAAAGAAGCGGGGCGAGTTCTACTGCCCCAATTGTCGTGTTCAACGGTCGTATCGCCGCAAGACCAGGCGTTTGTTTCTCACGCTCTACTTCGTACCTTTGATCCCTCTCAAAATGGTCCGCGAATTCGTGGCCTGTGCAACGTGCAAACAGGAATTCGACGTCGGGATCACCGATCGAACGCCAGAGGAAATCCAAGCCCAACAACGGGCGACGGCCATTGAACTCGTTCGGCGAGCCCTGATCGTCATCGTTGCCGCCGATGATGCGGTGACGGACGAGGAACTCGACGCCGTGAAGGACTTCTGTCGCGCCAACGAACTGGACGCTACCGATTCGGAACAGGTCCTTCGCGAGGCCGCCATGGTTCGAAAGTCGGGAATCGATGCGTCGGCCTATTTGCGGCACGTCGCCGGTCAGTTATCGCCAGAGGATAAAGAAATCCTTGTCGAACACGCGTTTATCGCGGCCACGGCCGGCGGTGAATTGACCGAGGAGCGTCAGAAACTACTCAAGGACTTGCCCGAGGCTCTTGGAATCAGCGAGGACGATTTCCGCGACATGGTTGTCCGCGCGACCAATCGGTGAATCCATACCGACTCGCCCTACACGTGCAGTTCCACGATATCTTTGTCGTGCAGTACGTAATCACCCTTAACGAACGTGCCATCGTGTACCTGGCTTCCCCAGACCCGTGCGTTCTTCAGGTTCTTGGCAACGTCTTTGTGAATCATCTCAGCAATGTCCAGTAGCGTGCCACCACGGGCGACCGTAAACGGCTTGTCGAAATCGGCCGTTTTCGATGCAGGTAGCTTCGTGTATACACGAACCACGTCGAGACTTGTATAGATCGCCTCGCGCAACCGTTCCAGGCCCAACTGCTCAAGAGCCGAATAACGATACTCCGGATACTCCAACTGCACCTCTTCATGCAGGAACTCGAGCCGATCCGCAGATTCCGGATCATCGATCTTATTGAGTCCCAAAAACGTCTTCGTATAGGTGACCCCAACATCCTCTTCGGAAAGATGCGATCGGGTGGCCAACCGAGTTCGCGTCCGGTCGAGTTTCTGCTGCACTTGCTGTAACTGCTCGATCCCCTCATCGCTGCCCATGTCGGCGATCAGCAGCACCAGGTCCGCGCCACGTATCAATCCAAGCGTCACGGGATCGACAACGTCACCGGTTATCGGTGGCGTGTCAATCAACTGCACCATCACGTCTTCCCAGGCCATCATGCCGGGAAAGGGCTCACGCGTGGTAAAAGGATAAGGGGCCACTTCGGGCTTGGCGCGTGTTAGACTCGCCAGCGTCTGGCTCTTGCCGACATTCGGTCCACCGATCAAGAGGACACGCCCGGCACCTTGCCTGGGAATCCGAAACCCAGGACCTCGCTTCCCTCCAGACTTGCCCCCGCCCGCCAACTCCTTCCTGGCTCGACTGATCTTCTGCTTCAGCTCGGCCTGCAGCTTGTCGGTCCCCTTGTGCTTGGGCAGCTCGCGCAGCATCTCCTGAAGGCAATCCAATTCCTCCTCTGGGGTGCCGGCGCGACGGTATGCCTGCTCGGCCTTCAAGTACTGGGTGGTCAGGTTAGCGGGCATGATGTCGATGGCAAGAAAAGAGGGGTTCGCGAGCGCAGGCTATTGTACGCGCATTCCACCCCTGGAACCACGGCCCACGCCGCCCCTCTATCGGCCGACCGTACGCCACGCGCTCGGTACCGTTGTGACCGTTCGACGACTCGGTGCAGGAACGGTCTTCGATTGCACCGGTCGAGCGACGGGTCGCCGAGCCGGCGGATCATCCGATCGGCGAGGCCAGTGGATTGCGGTAAACGCCCACCGCTGGTCAGACCGCAGGACGGCCGTTCGGTCGCGCGGATTGAGCAAAGCCGGCGCCGCCATCTCGTCAGCCCCGGTCGCGTCGGCGCCGGTCGCGTCGGCGTCGGGGTCCGGCACCGGTCGCAGGGCCGGACCATTGATCGACGGCGGAACACCCGCTGGCCGCACCGCATTGGGTCCATCGGTCGCCGTAGCGCGAGGAGGCAACGGAACGAGTTGGGAAGCCTTTTCGACACCCGCGTCGGACGCGTCGCTGTTCGCCCCTTCTTTCGGCCCTGCGGGCGCCGTCAGGTCGGGGCCCGAAGGTGCCGTATCCGGCTTTAAACTGGGACGGCGGTCGGCGCCGTCTGCCGAGTTGCCGGAATTGCCTGCACCGGGTGGAGGCGCCAATGAAGGAACACCCGAGCCCCCGATGGAGGGATTGAGAAAGGAACCGGCCGGCGCGCCGCCTGTCGGCATCGATGTCGTACTGCCCGGAATATAGTAGCCGTTTGCCGCGCCGCTCGGAGGTGCCCCGACCGGGCATGCGTTGCAGTCCGACGCGATCACGGTATACCGAGGGTCACAGGTCGAGAGGGTTGGCGACGGCGAACTTCGGAACCGACCAAAAAGCCGATCGAAGAAGCCCTCTTCCTGACGCCGCAACTGCCACTCGTACGTCGAACAGGGCCGCATCACCGTAACGGGGTAACCGGTAACCGGGTCGGTCGTCGTGACCGGTCGGTACGCCGTGACCCTGACCTGCTTCCAGGTCGTTCGATATTTCTTGGCAGGCTCGGTCAGCCAACTGGGACGTGCGGGGACCGGAGAATAGACGACCGGCGACGGGGAACAACAGACGGTTCCGGCTTGGGATCCAATGGCGGATCCAGTTGGACCGGTCGATGGAATTCGGTACGTCGTGGTGGTTGGCACGAACGGTACGCGCGTTGTCGGCTGGAAGGACGTCTGCCCGGAAACGCGGTAAGCGATCCCAGGCGTCGATCCTGCCTGGTTCGTCGCTACCATCGGCCTCGGCGCTCCGACAACAGCGGGCTCGACCCACGGGCGCTGATAGGAAACGACGGGCGTTTGAAAAACTTGTCCGGGAAGGACGCGAAAGGCCTGGTAGCCCGTCGGCGTCGGGTAGTAGGCGACGACCGCGGGATCCGGAGTTGAGGATGTTCCAAAGAGCCAGTCCAGTACGGGGCCGGCCGACACCGGTGAACAATGGCCGATAGCGAACGCCATGAAGGCGGCGATCGTGACCATGGATCGAGCGTTTCGACCCGGCAAGTGCATTCGCCCTAACATCTTGATTCACCCCGTATCCAACAGAGAAGCGATTCGTTAGCAGTAAGTCGTTCGATCGGCGGCGGCGAGAAGCGCATGATGGGTCTCCCCAATCGTAGGTCACCGGCAACCGAAAGTTAAGCAAAAGTGAGCCCTTCCACTGAAAAAATGGCTGATCGGCTAGGCCCGAGTCGATTGACGCGACCGGGACAGTCGCGCAATCCGGACGTATTGGTGAGTCCACGGAAGCTGTGGCAAGAAGGAGAGCGAAGATGAGGCCCGTCGGCTCCCGGCACTCGTCCTAACCGTTGTCACTCGGACCGACGGCGCAACTCGTGCAAATCGTACAGAGCGAACAGTGCCTCCCGGACGCTCGGTCGATGCTGGGCAAACGCCGTGGCCACATCCTCATCGGTGATCCGCGCGTTTCGGTTTTCGATCAGGCGATCGACCATTTGGCGAAACACGGGCAGCGACGGCGTCGTGCGCCACATCACGGGCAGAGCCGTGGGCCGATGGCACGAGACGAGCAAGCCGACGCGCCGGCGCCTGCAATTCAAGTGCGTCCACCAGCGCCGACTCGGCCCAAGCTGCTCAAATCCGTCAATCACAACCAGCCCGCCGGGCTTCCAGGCGTCTTCGTGGGCGGCAACCGGCTCGCCCCATCCCCTCGATTGATCGGACAGGGCATAGAGGGCGACCGGCCGTTCGGCCCTCAGGCCGGGCAGCATCGATGCGAGCAGGGTTGATTTGCCGGACCCGTGCGGTCCCACAATTTGGCCATACCACCGGGCCTTGCCCAGGCGATCGACCAGTTGTTCAACGGTTTCCTGGTGCGCGAAGAGAAATGGCACGCTACCGGGTCGTACGAAGCGAGTGGCAAAGGGATTCGCCTCCCATTCACCGCTGGACTTCGGAGTCGTCGTCGACGGCGGTAAACGGGACATCAGATCGCCTGCTTGATGAACGTTGGTCCTGGATCGGGCTGGGAATCTCTTGAACGACTCACCCTGACCGAAATCGCTGAGCGACCTCAGGCCTTGGCATCGGCAGACTGGCCTTGAGGGCCGGTCACCGAATCGCTCGCCCCGTCGGTCTCGTTGGAAGGAGCTACTTCGATCTTCTCACTGCGCGGAACATGACCCAGTCGGAACGTCTGCTCAAAAAACACATCCCGACCACGTTTCAGGAACGCCCGCACCCGGAGACACCATCGGACCTTGACGATGACCCCGTCGTAAGTCAGGGGCGTATTGGGGAGCATAACTGCCAGTTGGCGCATCGCGCGCAAGTCACCGGCCGGGACGTTACCCGGTACCAGCCGTTCGAAATAATGTACGCCCAGGTCCTCGTCCCCTTTTCCCTCCGTGTGCCACAAAACGGACGCTTCCACAGCTTGCACGTCACTCGCGTCGACGCCGTCGATCTGGTACTCGCCACGCACCATCTCGCCCGGCTCAAACGTCCGCTGGACTCCGTGAATTCGGATACTGATCAGAGGCTGGATCATCGCGGCACCTTTGGCCCACCGGGCGGGTAGACGACAATCGGAAACGCCCGTTCAAAAACGGGCCAGGCCCTGGCCTGACCTCGGACCAACAGCAACCACTGCACCGCATTGTACTTGGCTTGAAAAGAGTGCATGACCTCGGTCGGCATTTCCAGAATACACTCCTTTTCAAATGCCTTACTCGGTTCGATCGAAAAGTCCTCGACCGACAGAATCTTGCGTCGAAAGACCCGACACCGTTCGACACGCAGGTCGGTGCCCTGACGATAGGTCGCCTCTTCCTCACAGACGAGAAACAGGTCCAGTCGTCGCATCTGCAATCGACCGGCCTGCGACAGGAACAAATCGTATCGGGCTCCAGGCTGCAGGGGATGATCGGAGATTTCGAGACTCGTCGGGCCGATGCCCGTCTGTAACATCAGCTGGCGAACAAAATAGTACGTGGCCCAGACGCCGATGGCCACGAAAAGCAGAGCCAGCAGTGTCAGGAACCAGTCTGGCCGACGTTCAATATAGCTCCGAATCACCAGCGTCAGAATCACGGCAGCAATTCCATTCCAAATCAGAAAGAACGCGGCGGCAGCCGTCAACACCCAGGCCTCGACCTGCATGATCGGCAGTCGATAGGCCAGCCGAACGCCCGGGCTGTTCGTCCAGTGGTCCAATCTCGGAATCGCCGGATAGACCCGTTTGGATTCGTCCGCCTCGCCCGACAAATCGATGTCAGCCGCTCGACGAGCCATCGCAGAACGGCGTTCGACCGAGGTGCCGACCTGGATCACGGAATAAATGACCCCTCCGGCTCCCAATAATGTCATGGCAGACATCACCGCGACATTGAGCCAGAATCCCCACCCCAGCGGATCGGCGGTCGCCGGCCGATCGACGACGTGGACGGCGAGCAGATAGGTGAGCGAGATGGCGCCAAGCAGAAAGAGGATGCCGAAGATGAGTGCTTCGCTCAGACCGCCGATCACGGGTGACCCCGTGCGCCGGTCTCCCCGTTTCTTTCCCCAGAGTCGGAAACTGCGCGCCACGATGTCCTACTTCCCGCGGTCGGTTCCGGTGCGCCACAACACGTGACGGGTCCGAGTCACGCGGCGCGACCGGGCCTCGCCGTCGGCATTCTGCCCCAGCGATAAAATCAGGACCCTATTCTAGGCCGTCGCCCCATTTGTCGCCACTACGCCCACACCGTCGGCCCGAGGGTAAAGGGGTCAGGAGTCAATTGCCGGAACGGCCCGTAGGGTGCTTCG